>JABJKL010000046.1 GCA_018660405.1 Pseudomonadota bacterium
CTCGACTGTTTGTTTGAATCACGTTCGGCAATTTGGCGACGAAGGCATCCAGAATTTTGTCCATACCACCGACCGGCACCAGCACACTGGACTGGGATGCGGCTTGGGAAAAATTCATACCAATGCGCCAGAAATCAGACGCCACGATTTCCTCAATACCGTGCGGCTCCAGCAATAAACCTTCCGCCATCAAGCCGTTATTGGCATACCCCGAGCGGCTTGATCCTGCATATTGATGGTCACTATTGAGATCGCCAAATCTGGTCAAAAACTCCAATAAACGATCGCCGTCCAACTCGCTTAGAGAGTCGTCAAGCCACTGTTCTGAAATAGATTTGCTCAGTAGTTCGGTAATGAAACCGCGGGCATCCGTTTGCAGTTCCCTTTGCCGAACACGCTCTCCACCATTGATTTTATCAAACTGCGCCCACGCGGCCGGATTGCTATTGTTATAAGTCTGTAGTGCAACGCCTAGTTCCCGGCAATATTCTAAAATATTCGTGTGGTAGGCCGGAATTCGTGCGGGGCCTGCTTCCATATACAGGTGTGGCTCATCATCAAACTGGCAAACCTGACGATTTCCAATTTCATCGACAACATCACCATGACGCAGTGTCAAAGATCGTCCACCGATACGCTCGGAAGCTTCCAAAATATCTACTTGGTAGCCCGCCTTTGAAAGTTCATAAGCAGCCACCAAACCGGCAATGCCTGCACCCAGAATGAGTACTTTGTTTCTACCATCCCTGGGTGCGGGCAAGGTTAACGAAGCAGCAGCCGTTTGTGTTGGCACTACCCCAAGGGCGGCCGCAACGCCATACAGTGCGACCGAACCACCCGTTGCGCCTACTACGTTTAACAACTTTCGTCTAGTCAACATTGTTAAAATTCTATCGCCATTCTAATATTTCGTCTGCGTTAAACATCTATGTGAATAGGTCTATTAATGGCTAGCCAGTAAATCTTTCACCCAACAATATTTGGCTTTACACCTAATAAACGATGCAAAAAGAAGTACTGCTATCTAAACTAGAGCCGCATAAATATGCAGCGTACACACACCTAACTCCACACCAATGGATGTAGGTCGTTTATCTATTACGAAGGATAAATTGAATAGACGTATTAAAAACATACTAATTAGTGATGTTTATATTCAAATAAATCAATGTATTCACGAGCGGCAGTTTCGGCAAACGAAACGTTCAACGTGCTCGGCACAAATAATCAACTTCCCCAGCGTCGATTACCATGAACTTAGAGTTAAACGCTATCTTGCGGTCTTGCAGGTGAGCCGATTCAATCTAGCGCCATAATGACCGAGTCGGTTAGCATCGGACTTTCAAACTCAACCACCTCTCCGACAGATGCGCCAGGTACGGGAAAGAGTCGGGCAGATAGCGCTTTTTGGTATTTTGTTGCTAGGGCCGACATATCTCTGATGACTGCCGCCAAAGAATCGACCGATATGTCACCAGCAAGAGGTACCGTGTCCAAGCCAGTACCGCATACACTGGAATAGAGCAATAATTCCGATACACTAAAATGTCCTTCCTGGGCGCGCTTGGCAAGTACCGGATCTTCCATAACCGGCAGCATTAATCCAGAATATCCACAAGTTTTCACGTCTACGTTTTTTAGCACGTCGGTTATTGCGGCGCAGGCTGACAAAGTATTTCCGGTGCCAAAAGGTGAGCCCGTAAGTGTTTCGATCGCCTCGCCGATGCTAGCAGTCTTTCCAGGCGCAGGGGATGTATCCATGCCGGTGTATGACCAATCACTAGCTTCATCAAGTTGCTGCGCAACCTCTTGTAGCGGGTGCATTACGCCGTTCATCCGTTCCATCAGCTTCTGTCGCGCATCGTCAAACCCGGTAGAAGTTCTGAATACTTCGGTTAAAAGGTTAGGTGTTTCCAAACCCAGTGCAAATTGGTCGACGCCTTCATGCCAGGCGGCCGGAAAAAATGGCGTATCCGGCGGGATGAATGCGGTCGCAGCGAATCGAAAGTTACCTTCCCCACCTTGTGAGTCGTTGGCAATTGCACTGATCGCTTCCGCGGTTGCTCGTATAGTCTGATCGTGAATACCATACTTGGTGGTGGCGGTCTGGGTTGTCATGCTCAACCGACTTGTTTGCTTGATCAGAGCTGCTATCCATAGTGCAAAATCATCGTCGTATCGATTGTCAGTAATCACCTGACCGATGCTGAAACCAACGCCGTTATCAAGCGCAAACTGATCCAGTCCTTGTAAGGTATCGATCGCGGTCTGATTCTTCCAATCCGGCAAGTAGTTGGGCAATGGTTGTGTCGAGATGCGGGTTGTTTGCACTTCGTAACCGGCTTCTATATATCGCGCCTTCGCCATGCTTAGAAATTCAACTGCAGAACGGAGCTTGTCAAAGTCTTCCGGTCCGGCCAGCGTAACTCCTGCGGTAATAGTTCTGATTTTAAAACTCATATCACTTTCTAACGGTTTCTGAGCCCGTACTTCCCGCGGCGAAAATAATAATGATGGGGCAAATAGTCCGGAACCGATCAAGCCAACCAAATCACGTCGCGAAATTTTCATATTATGCATCCAATACTTGCCCGTGGATCTCTATAGTAATTAGCAGGGACCATAAGCTGTTGTCGAGTTAGTGTTGTCGGGTGTTGCCATTTGGGTAGTCAAATCATCGACTATTTGTTCTGCTTACTCAAGAGCCATCATTGGAAGAAACCAGTAAACAGATCCGCACCAATATGTATTGATTACGTTAATAGGGCTCATGGATATTTAATATTTTAAATTGCTATTGAATCACTTTAGTATCGATTTCCTTGATATATCTGTTGATTTCGTTCTGCCGGATATAGCGATGGTTAGCTTGTCAGCTAAAGTAAACGGCAAAGCGGTATAACGTCAGGATAATGCTTTAATAATCAATTATATAAAGATCAATAACATTGAAGAACCCAATATGAAAAGTACAAAAAAAGTGTTTCTATCGATTGTGAGCCTCCTGGCGGCTGGCGTCACTCAAGCACATCATTCCGCAATCGTTTTTGATGGTACTAAAACGATAGAGGTAACCGGCGAAGTATCCGAATTTATCTATC
>JABJKL010000019.1 GCA_018660405.1 Pseudomonadota bacterium
CCCATTGCAAACTCGCCGGGGGTCATTGGCGAATCGATCGAGCCTCCAGGGCTGGAAGGTGTGCGCGTTCCGAGGCGTGAAGTTGGCGAGTATTGGCCCTTGGTCAATCCATAAATCTCGTTATTAAACAGCAATATGTTCAAGTCTATATTGCGTCGCAAAGCATGCAGCAAATGATTACCGCCGATAGATAAACCATCACCATCACCGGTTACCATCCATACATCAAGCTCGGGGTTGGTTAGCTTCAGGCCAGTCGCCACTGCCGGTGCTCGACCGTGGATAGTATGGAAACCATAACTCTGCACATAATATGGGAAGCGGGAAGAACAGCCGATGCCGGAAACAAATGCGGTGTTCTCACGAGTCGCGCCAATATCTGCCAGCGTTTTTGTAACCGCCCTCAAGATGGCGTAATCGCCGCAACCAGGGCACCAGCGAACTTCTTGCGAAGTGGTAAAATCCTTGTGGGTTAACGGCGCGTTCATGCGGCTTCTCCAGGCTGCATAGCCTTAATTGTCGCTAAAATTTTCTTCTTTAACGCAGAAATCCGGAACGGTTGGCCGGTTACCTGTGTTAGCGAAATTGGGTCAATTGCGAAACGATCTTTTAACAATGTACTCATTTGGCCCATGTTCATTTCCGGCACCATAACCTGATCAAAACTGTCGATTAGCTTGCCCAGGTTTTTAGGGAACGGATTTATGTAGGTAATATGCGCGTAGCTGACGTCCGGATTTGTCTCGCGAACGGCCTTCACAGCTTGAAAAATCGGGCCATAAGTAGAGCCCCATCCAATAACCAATAATCGGCCTTTTTTATTACCCAGCTCCATCGCCTGTTTAGGAATAAAGTCGGCAACTGCCTTTACTTTATCAGCACGTAGTCGGCTCATCTCTGCATGATTATCGGAATCGTAACAGATGTGGCCGGTATCGATATCTTTCTCGATACCGCCGATTCGATGCATCAAATCCGGTGTGCCCGGCGGAATCCAGGGCCGCGCCTTTGTGTCTGGGTTACGCGTAAAGGCTTGTGCCTGACGCTCAACACTTTCATCGCGAGCCGGTGGGTCATTACTCTCGATCGGCTCAATAGCATCCATATCGGGTATTTCCCAAGGTTCTGCCGCGTTTTGTAAATAACCATCAGTAAGAAGAATGACCGGCGTCATATGGCGTAGCGCAATTCGTACGGCTTCGATCGCAACATAAAAGCAATCGCCGGGAGCGCGCGTGGCTAACACCGGAATGGGTGTATCACCGTTGCGGCCATAAACGGCCTGGTACAAATCTGACTGTTCGGTTTTAGTCGGCAATCCGGTAGAAGGGCCACCGCGTTGGGCGTTTACAACGACTAGCGGCAATTCGGTATTAACAGCCAATCCCAAGGCCTCTGTTTTAAGTGCAATGCCCGGGCCACTACTTGCTGTGACGCCAATTGCGCCACCAAATGAAGCACCAAGAGCGGAACAAACAGCGGCTATCTCATCTTCTGCCTGGAACGTTCCAACGCCCATGTCGCCCAGTCGCGATAATCGATGCAGCAAACTGGAGGCCGGGGTAATCGGATAGCCACAGAACATCATCGGCTTGTTGGCTTTTTCCGCTGCAGCGGCCAAACCTAAAGCCAAAGCCTCATCGCCCATAATGCTTCGATATTCTCCAGGCGGAAATTCAGCTGCTTTTACAGTAATGGGCGAAACGCTAAGTTCGGCAGTCTCGCCATAGATATGGCCGGCTCTCAAGGCGGCCAAATTCGCGTCTCGAATTATTTCCTTTTTTGCAAATTTCTGTTCAAGCCACTCGCCCACGATTTTTGTATCGCGGTCAAACATCCAGAGCAACAAGCCTAACGCCCATAAATTTTTGCATCGCCCGCCATCGCTTTTGCTCAAGCCCAGTTCTTTGACCGATTCCAATGTCAACCGGGTGATGTCTGCTTCCACAACATTGTAGCCGTCTAACACACCGCTGGTGCGAGGATCTTCGTCGTAGCCAGCCTTGCTTAAGTTACGTGAATTAAATGCGTCGCTATTAAGCAAAATGGTGGCATGTTTGGCGACGGTTGCCAGATTAACCTTCAGGGCAGCCGGGTTAAAAGCGACCAATACCTGTGGTTCGTCGCCAGCCGTAGTGATCGAAATCGACCCTAAATTAATCTGGTAGGCAGATACGCCGAAAGTCGTTCCCACGGGCGCACGAATTTCTGCTGGGTAATCGGGGAAAGTTGCAAAATCGTTACCCAATTTTGCGGTTGTAGAAACGAACTGCGACCCCATCAATTGCATGCCATCGCCAGAGTCGCCCGCGAGTCGAATCACTACAGATTCGAGTTCTGTTTTACTTGTCACTTAATTAGACCGGTAGTTAATCAAAATAGTCAGGCCACATTTGGCCCAAACGGGCGGATATTAACGCGTTTTACCCCGTTAAAGCCACCTTCTTTACAGATAATTGAGAACGTCGACCAGACTAAAAAATAGTTCCTTCGATGGGCGAAGACGCACTGGCAAATCGCTTCCTGGGCATGCGCCCTGCGAGGAACGCTTCTCGGCCTGCTTCGATGCCTTTTTTCATCGCAGAAGCCATTAAAATTGGGTCCTTTGCAGCCGCAATCGCGGTATTCATCAGCACCCCATCACAGCCTAATTCCATCGCAATCGCCGCGTCACTTGCGGTGCCAACACCCGCGTCTACAATGATGGGCACGGTAGCCTCTTCAATAATAGTAATAATGTTGTAAGGGTTGCGAATACCCAGACCAGAACCAATCGGTGCTGCCAGCGGCATTACCGATACGCAACCAATTTCGGCCAATCGACGCGCAATCAGTGGGTCGTCCGAGGTATACACCATTACGTCGAAGTCATCTTTTACCAATTCTTCGGCTGCGACCAGAGTTTCCGGTATATCCGGAAAAAGCGTTTTGTCATCGCCCAACACCTCAAGCTTGACCAATTTGTGACCATCCAACAGCTCGCGCGCCAGGCGGCAAGTGCGCACTGCATCCTTAGCGTTATAGCAGCCAGCGGTGTTCGGCAAAATGGTGTATTTCTCCGGTGGAAGAATATCCAGCAAGTTGGGTTCGTCGGGGTTTTGGCCGATATTGGTTCGACGAATCGCCACCGTGACTATCTGTGCACCACTGGCTTCAATCGCCAGGCGCGTCTGGTCATGGTCTTTGTATTTTCCGGTGCCTACTAATAAGCGCGAGCCAAATTCCATGCCTGCAACGCTGAGTTTTGTATCTTCAGTCATAACTATTTTGTTATCCACCTTTAACCAACGGCCTTTCTACTAGCCGCCACCAATCGCGACGACCACCTCTATTTGGTCATTATCATTGACTATGGTTTGTGCGTGTAGACTGCGTGGCACAATTTCTTCATTGCGCTCTACCGCGTAACGGCGAGTGCCAACCTCCATCATATTAACCAAATCCTGAATCGTGGTGCCCGATGACATGTCCTGTGTTTCACCATTTAGTACAAACTGCATTTGCCCGCTTTAGCCTCTTAACTCTTAACTCTTAACTCTTAACCACCCAAATCAATTGCAACGAGTTCATCATAATAGCCACTAACGGTCAGTTGAATTTCAACCGGGCCATCACTCAAATTCAGAAAATACCAACCATGCTGACCAGTATACGGTGCGATCATCGCACCACGATCACTGGTGCCTTCACCTTCGACGTAACGGGTAAAAAACCCGGGGTCTGGTTGACCACCTGGTTGGTGGGCATGATAATCGTAATACACGTTTGACGTCGATTCCCATTCATAAACAATGGCGTCACCCGCCTGCATGATCGCTTTGTACTCGGTGCGACCATCCAGTTCGAGCAATATGGTAACCGTTTCGGTTTGTAGCGCTTTGTTTGCACGAACAATATTTGCCCCATCGACGGCTGGTGCAAGGCGCCCCATATCATTGTAGAGAACTTCCAGATTGGCATAATCCAGCAGGCGAAAATCAAGAACTTCCAATGTGCCTGCAGCGTTTGTTACCACTCCAGTACCAGCAGCGTCGGCGACCGTCGATTCGTCGGAGTTAATATATACACCCACGCCAACGACCACACCAATGACCAGCGCTAGCAAAGTACCGGTGCCCAATAGCGACTGATTTACTTTTACCTTGTTAATCACATTTACTCCCAAACTCAACGACTAAATAACTAAATGCATCAACTGCCAGCTAGCCAACGCAAAACCACAACCCAATAAAATAAAATTAAATGGCGCCCCAAAATACTCTTTGGAATCCACCCGTCGCCAAAATATCAGCACAGCCAGCAACACCGTTAAAGCGATTAATTGTCCCGCTTCAACCCCAACATTAAACGAGAGCAAATTCGGTAGCAAGCCATCTTCGCTCAATCCCAAATCTTGCAGCTTTGTCGCCAGGCCTAATCCATGGAATAAACCAAATATAAAGGTTGCCCAGCGATCATTAGGTGTCCATCCGAGCACCGAGTCAAAGCCACCAAGATTATCAAATGCCTTATAGGCCACCGACAAGCCAATGATGCCATCGATAATATAGGGGTTAACATTAATGCCGTTCAGCACACCGAAAACCAGCGTAAGGCTGTGTCCCACGGCGAAAAGTGTAACGTACAAGGCTACCGATCTGAGCCCGGTCAAATAGAAAATAACCCCGAGCAAAAACAAAATGTGGTCGTAGCCAGTGACCATATGTTTGGCGCCCAGCCAGGCATACAACCAGAAGTCAAAGCCACTTCGTCCGGCAATCAGCGCGATATCTTCCGGGCTAACATTGTGCGCCCAGGCAGCAGATGCCGCCAGTAAACTTACAAGCAGCAGTAGGGATAAGCGAATCGGATAGGTCATGTGTATTTCATGGCAATAGATATGGCCGCGACTATAAACCTAACCGTGCATAACTGCCACATCCAGTCGCTGAATTGTTACGATACGTAGCACTTCTTCAGCATGATATTGCTTTATGCCCAATAAACTCCAAAATTTTGCCAAACGGCTACTCATTTGGTTTGCCACCGATGGTCGCAAGGGTTTGCCGTGGCAGCGCAATAGTGATCCCTACCCTATATGGGTATCGGAAATCATGTTACAGCAAACCCAGGTAGTCACTGTTATTCCGTACTTTGAGCGCTTCCTGACGCAATTTCCGAGCATCAGCGCATTGGCGCAGGCCCCGATCGACGATGTGCTGCATATTTGGACAGGACTGGGTTATTACGCGCGTGCACGAAATTTACATAAAGCGGCCCGCTTTATAGAACATGAACACGGTGGGCAGTTTCCCCAAAAAGTGGAGCAAGCGGTGGCACTGCCCGGCATAGGCCTATCCACCGCCGGAGCCATTTTGAGTTTTGCTTTCGGGCAAACACACCGTATTTTGGATGGCAATGTAAAGCGGGTACTTTGCCGTCATCAAGCGATTGATGGCTGGCCCGGCAAAACCAAAGTGCATAAGGATCTCTGGGTGTTGGCAGGCAAGCTCACTCCAAACGGTCAGGTTGCGCAATACAATCAGGCGATTATGGATCTTGGCGCCACCGTGTGTCGGCGGAGCAAGCCAGATTGCCAGGCATGCCCGGTACGTGACGATTGCATTGCCTACGCCGAAAAGACCGTCGCCTTGTACCCCACCCCAAAACCGAAAACCAGCAAACCCGTGCAGCAAACCTATATGTTAATTAGCGTGAATAAACACCGAGAAGTGCTGCTAGAACGGCGACCCCCTACGGGCATTTGGGGTGGATTGTGGTGCTTTCCCGAAACCGACGTGGTCGAACACCTGACGATTGCTCAACGGCTGCCCGAGTTTCGTCACACATTTAGCCATTATCACCTTGATATTGCGCCCGTTATTATCAACGCGGCTAATAAAAACACGACGCACGAACGAATCGAAGAACCCAGACAAACCCAATGGTGCAACCCAGCCTCACCGCCTGCCGTTGGGTACGCAGCGCCGGTCAAAAAATTATTGGCAATATTGACCGAACAGACGATCGCTATGGGCTAAAATTAGACCGTTCAATATTTCAACCGACAGATACTACAGATAATATGAGCCACACCGTACAATGCGCAAAATTAGGCAAAGAAGCCGAAGGTCTGGATTTTCAATCCTGGCCGGGTGACCTGGGCAAACGAATATTCGATAATATCTCCAAAGAAGCATGGGCAATGTGGCTTGCCCACCAAACCATGCTAATCAACGAATATCGACTTAACCCGATGGATCCGAAAGCAAAGGAGCTTATCCTCGACGAGATGGAAAAATTCCTGTTTGGCGAGGGTTCCGATTTGCCCGACGAGTTTGTTCCACCAGAAAGCTAGCTTTACTCCGATAGTCACTCACTATCAGGATAACCAGCTCCCACGCCATGGCCGCCGACGAATTGCTCCACATCGATTCCGTGAAATCGAACCGACTCCAGTAACTCAGAGACCCAAGGTCCGGTCTGCCTGGGCCTACCGGGTGAAAAGAGGTCTGTGGCAAAGGCCAGTTTCTCGTCGGGAACGTAGGCGATGAGGGTCGCATCAGCATGGCTGTTAGCGATGTCATAGACTTCGATGCGGCGTCCAATACCGTCAAGCTGCGCACTTTGGCCAACTGCAATAGTAGCAGTGGGCTCATGGCCGGCCTGCGCTAGCGCATTCGCAAAAAATGCTGTGCTGCCCTGGCTGGTGACTAGTGTGGCACCCGCTCGAACATAAGCCCTGAAGCCGCCTGAGTGGTCGATGTGATGGTGCATCAAAATAACGTACTTGAGCGGCAATTCAGGCCAACGCTCTTGCAGTGCGCCAAGAACCTCTTCGGAACGTTGGTCGAACCATGGCGCGTCAACGATCGCCAGGCCATCCGGACCCACCACCAACAGATTGTTATCGCCTTCGCTGCCTCTGACCTGGTAGAGGTCTTGCCCAACTTCATGAAAAGAGATGCTGTGAGTCTCGAAGTAGTCTTGCGGTATCCCGAGTCCTGCTCTTGCTTGGGAAAAGTGCGACATGGACCAACCCTGCTGACGCAAACTCTGGTCCGTGTCCTGCAGGCTATCTGGCAATTCAAGCAAACCAGCGCTGATTTCCGGGTTCACCATAATGGCGCTGCGGACTTCCCGCCGCAGCAATTTATCCTCCAGAAACTGCTCAACACGATACGGAAAGGGTACCCCAGATACTTCTCGCCAGTCCTGGAAAGTCACCCGATGCTCAATTTCACCCTGATGCTGGTCGGCTTCAGTCGTCGCGAGCTCCAGCGGCAATCCATTGCTACTATCAAAAACCATGCTCCAGTTCGTATCAAAGGCAACAAACGTCACTCGCTCACGGCTGCCTTCTACGCCTATGGACTCTGGCGCTGAGATCGACTCGGCATGGGCCGCCAGAATCAACGGGTTAGTCAACCACAAGGTCTTTAAATTTGCACCGATACGCCTCCCGCCCATAGGGCGGGCATCCGAACCGGGTGCCAGGCTGTCTTGCCCTTCAGTCACACCCGCTGCTTGGTGGTAGGTCATCGAGTAACTCAGTTCGGTAGAGACTGGATAGTGGGTACGCAGAACCCATTCCTCGCGGGCTTTCAAATCACCTGGTTGCCAGACAACGGTGAGATCAAAATCGGAAGTATGTCTTGGTGCGGCACCAGGCGTTATACTTTGCCTGGGCGAAAAATTCTGCCCGTGCGACTCTATGCGAACCGTCGTAATATCATCGGCCATGTCAAACAAAGACTGCGCCATCACCCCATTTGTGCCGGTCATCCCGATAGCTGAAACAACCAAAGCCCATACAAACCATTGCTGAATTATCATCTTTTGTTTTCCTGTATTCTGTTTATCTGTGATCATGGCCACGTAATTTACGCCCGTTGCGGAAAATAATAGACCCGATATCGAAAGAACTTATTGCCGATGAGTCTACCCCACCCAATAGCGAATTTACTTGAGTACTTCAGCCCGAATACGGGCTTGACTCCCAAGCCCTCTTGCATTCTAATTCGCCCTCCCTTACATGTGGCCAAGTAGCGGGGCCGCGAAGCGGTAGGGTAGAGCAGGACTGGGAGCGTAGCTTCCAGCTGATTGACAAAGAGGATAAGTATTTGGGCACCACAGATATATGTGGCCAGGTAGCGGGGCCGCGAAGCGGTAGGGTAGAGCAGGACTGGGAGCGTAGCTTCCAGCTGATTGACAAAGAGGATAAGTATTTAG
>JABJKL010000066.1 GCA_018660405.1 Pseudomonadota bacterium
CTAAAATCCAGCGCCGCGATAAGGGGTGCATCAGAAAAACTTATAAATGCTTTTTTACCGTCTACCGTAGCCTGGGCGGTTAAAGGTATGTGGTCGAATTCACCTTGCGAAGTGACACGTTTGTTGGTGTTGTCGAACAGGTAATAATGCTTGTTTTGAGTGCTGAGCAGCAGGTTCATGCGGTCGAACTGGCTAACGACGACCGTATCGATACCGGTGGGTAAGTCGATTTCGGCAAAGGGTGTAAATTGATTTTGCTCGATGGCGGTGAACTTACCGTTTTCTTTATCCAGCAGGTACAGGAAATAACCGGCTGGAGTGGAATAAGGGCGCGCGGGCGAAGCGATATCATAGCTTTCAAGTATCTCTTGAGTAAAAGCGCTCAGTGCGAATGCCTTGCTGGTTTTCTGATCAGCGACATAGATGTATCTCGCATCCAGGCTGCGGCTAGGAGAAGAAAGCTGGGATTCAGTGGACCTTCCATACAAACTCATTTCCCAGGTTTTACCGGTATTGCTGTCGATCAAACCGACCGCGCCAGTGTTGTTATTACTATAGTAAATGTCGACCTCGTTGGGGTCGAACAATACGTCACTTGTCGGGACCAAATCGAGAACTTCAAGCATCGGCTCCATGGAATACGCATTGAATAAGACAAATCCGCCATCCACACTATCGGTGATGCCAATCTTAAAGCCGGTGGTGTCGAGCACCATATGTCGGGGACTTATAGGCAGCTCGACGTCTTTATATACGGTTTTATTTAAAAGGTTATAGGCCACCAATCGCCGGTGCTCGATATTGCTATAAATTAGCATTGGGGCATTGGGTGTGGCCAATATCTGGTCAACGTGGTAATCAGTCTCAAAGCGATGTACGACTTTGTGATCGTGAACGCTAACGACATCAATAAGGTTTTCCTGTGAGTCCGCAGCAAACAGAAAGTCAGGCGTGTTGCGCAAGCCAACCGTTGGATCCGACTGAGAGTCTTGCGAAACCGCCATAGCACTGACGGCACATAACAAGATTCCTGTCAGTAGTGCAGCCCTAAACCGTTTATCTGGCTTACTGTGCATGGTGTGTCTCGATTGTTGCGATGATCTTCCTGGCACCATCGACAAAAGCGAACGCTTCTATAAAATTGCCTTCGGTATCGGCTAGATAAATATCAGGTGTGTGTTGAACGGTATAGCTTTTTGGAGATTTGGTGACTACGAAGGTCGCTTTTAAGTTCTCTGCGGTTTTAACAAGTGCTTCATAACTGCCACTGGCGCCCACCAGATCAGGGTGAAAGCTTTTGGCGTATCGGTCAGCATCATCGGGTGTATCGCGTTCATTATCAATGCTAATAAATATGCCAGAGGTTGGAATTCTGGTATCACGCAGTACAGCAGCCATATTGGCAGCAATAACGGGGCAGATGTGTTCGCAGCGGGTAAAGCCGATAGCGACCAGTAAATATTTACCGGCGAATGTTTCTGGCGTTACCGGCTGATTATCGCGAGTGTATAGTTCGAAGCTGATTTCGGGCGTGCCATCAAATATTGCCTCGATGTTGGTTAATTCCTGTTGGTGCATGGAATGGTCCTGAGCTGACGCAGGGAAAGCGCTCAGTAAGCCCATAAAGCCGAAAAACACAATAAGACCAACTGTAGGAAATGCTAATAATCGTCTGATATTTATAAGCAAAATAGAAAATCCATTGTGTTTGAGAGCTTGAATTGTAACTCTTTAAGGTACATATTCTTATTAACAGTGGGTTATATAGAAAATTATTATTAAATGGTACAACTGGCCACACAATCGGCGTCATCAATCGTGCTGCCTGCTGACCACAGTGAACGTTGGTTAGCATCCATTGCGAAGGGCCGTTCAGAGATTGAGCAAGCGCGAATCCGCGCTGCGGTATCGTTCGCGCGTGAAACCCATAAAGGACAGTTTAGAGCCTCAGGTGAAGAATATTTAAACCACACAATGGCGGTTGCCGCCATGCTGCACGAGCTTGGGCTTGATACCGATACGGTAATTGCTGGATTGCTGCACGATACGGTGGAGGATACTGATATCAGTATCGTGGAATTGCGCGACAAGTTTGGCATAGACGTTAGCCGCCTTGTCGATGGTGTAACCAAGATGGAAGTGTTGGAAGAGTACTCTGAGGAGCAGCATTCTGTGGGTGCAGCGTCAACAGATAAAGGCAAACACAAAGAAAACCTTCGTGCTGCGAGTTTGCGAAAAATGATGCTTGCGATGGTGGATGATGTGCGAATCGTGCTTATCAAACTATGTGATCGTTTACATAATATGCGCACCTTGGGCTGCTTAAAACCTGATAAACAGAAGCGCATAGCGCGTGAAACGATGGATATTTATTCACCTTTAGCGAATCGCCTGGGTGTATGGCAGCTTAAGTGGGAGTTGGAAGATCTGTCATTTCGGTATATCGAGCCATCGATTTATAAAGATATCGCATCGAAGTTGTCTGAACGCAGGGTCGACCGGCACCGTTATATTAGTGATTTTGTTAGTTCAGTTAGTGATTTGATGGAAAGTGAGGGTATCCACGCTGAGGTAGGTGGGCGACCCAAGCATATCTTTAGTATCTGGAACAAAATGGCCACCAAGTCGCTCGATTTTGAGCACATCTTTGACGTGCGCGCAGTACGTGTGTTGGTTAATTCAGTGCAGGATTGTTACGCCGTACTGGGTCTGATGCATACCAACTGGAATTATATTAGCGGCAAGTTTGATGACTATATTGCGACACCCAAGCAAAATAATTATCAGTCGATTCATACAGCTGTGGTTGGTCCCGGCGGCAAGATCATCGAGGTTCAGATTCGTACCCACGAAATGCACGAGCAAAACGAGCTCGGTATTGCCGCACATTGGCAATACAAGGAAGGCCGTGGCGAAGACGACATGCTGGACCGTAAAATCGTATGGTTGCGCCAATTATTGGAGTGGAAGGACGAAGTAGCGGATGCCAATGAGTTTGTGGATCGTGTCAAAGACGAAGTGTTTGAAGACAGGGTTTATGTGTTTACCCCGCAAGGCAGTGTGATCGATTTAGCGCGCGGTGCTACGCCGGTGGATTTTGCCTATTGTATTCACACTGATCTCGGTCATCGATGCCGAGGTGCACGTGTGAACGGCAAAATGGTGCCGCTGACTTATAAGCTGGTGACCGGAGAGCGTGTAGAAATTATTTCTGGTAAAAATAATCGTCCAAGCCTTGATTGGCTAAGCCCACATCACGGTTATGTGAATACTCAAAGGGCACGAAGCAAAATACAGGCCTGGTTCCGACACGAAAACCGCGACGAAACCCTCGCTATCAGCCGGCAATCGCTTGATCGAGAGCTCGAACGGCTTGGGCTTCAGGCGGTAAACCATGAACGCTTGGCGCAACGTTGTGGCCTGAGCAGTCTGGATGAGCTTTGCTTTAAGCTGGCAGATGGCTCGTTCAAGCTCGGGCGCGCCATGTCGATCGCACAAAAAATGGTTCAGCCGGCGCCAGGTGTGGAATTCACCCCAGCAGGCGATGCTTCACAAGGCAAGGCCTTGGGCAGGCGGGTGTTCAAAGATAAGCATACCGAAGATCACGGTATTCAGATTTCTGGGGTTGGCAATTTGCTGACCAAGCTGGCGCGTTGTTGCAACCCATTGCCGGGTGATGAGATTCTGGGTTTTCTTACTCAAGGTCGTGGCGTTACGGTGCATCGCTCTAATTGCAAAAACTTATTGCACCATCGAACTCGTTCACCTGAGCGCGTGCTTGAGGTTCAGTGGGGCGTTCAGGATGTCGGCAAGTTACCCGCAAAAATACACGTATCGGCGTATGACCGTAAGGGTTTGTTGAAGGATATAGCCGCGGTATTTGCGGATGCGCAGACCAATATTCTTGAAATGAATACACAGACAAATACCGCGGATCAAACCGTTAATATGTTCGTTACAGGAGAAATTGACAACATCGAGGTACTTAGCGCGGTATTGACTAAACTCAGTCAGCTTAGTCACGTAAACTGGGCACGACGCGTTAGCCAATAAAAAGTCGTATACACAATTGTTCTTTTATTCTCTAGCGGCGTTGAAATCGTACTCAATCGGTCATTTATAAAATATAAACTCCCCCATTCCGTGCGTTTTCGCCTGGCTAGAGGATAAAACTCCTGCTTGTGTAAACGACTTTGACACTTTCTTTAAGTTCCCGATAACAAGCAATGAAATAATACCGTCGGTGCGTAGCAGGCGTCTATAAATTTGGGTAAACTCTCGCTCTCATTTCACTGTTAAAATATCCTGGTTATAAAGCTGGATCATTAGAAGTCCGGCTGAACCTTTTGTAGTCCTAATTCCCCGAGGTTTTATTATGAAGGAGCCAGTTCGTGTTGCCGTGACTGGCGCGGCAGGTCAAATTTCTTACGCCCTTTTGTTCCGAATCGCTGCTGGTTCGATGTTGGGTCCCGATCAACCGGTTATTCTACAGCTGCTGGAAATCCCACCGGCAATGAACGCGCTTAATGGCGTGGTTATGGAGTTACAAGATTGTGCGTTTCCACTGCTCAAGGATGTAATTACTTCTGATGATCCGAAAGTAGCCTTTAAAGATGCCGATTATGCTTTGCTGGTCGGTGCACGACCCCGTGGTCCGGGTATGGAACGCAAGGACTTGCTAGAGGCGAATGCGGCGATCTTTTCAGTGCAGGGCAAGGCAATGAATGAAGTTGCCAGTCGTGATATCAAAGTGTTGGTGGTCGGTAATCCGGCGAACACCAATGCTTTAATTGCGCAAAGCAATGCACCGGACCTAAAGAAAAGTAATTTTACCGCGATGACGCGCCTGGATCACAATCGGGCCATTACACAGCTGTGTGAAAAAGTAGCTGCTGATACAACAGAAGTTAAACAGATGACGATCTGGGGTAATCATTCGGCCACACAATATCCGGATATCTATCACGCATTGGTATCGGGTAAAGCGGCATCTGGGTTGGTTGATGAGGCCTGGCTAAGTAATGACTTTATACCAACCGTGCAACAACGTGGTGCGGCTATTATCGATGCGCGCGGCGCTTCCAGTGCTGCCTCAGCGGCGAATGCGGCCATTGATCATATGCGTACCTGGGCGCTGGGTACCGATGATGGCGACTGGGTGTCTATGGGCATTCCAAGCGACGGTAGCTACGATATCCAACCAGGTATTATTTACTCGTATCCGGTAACTTGCACTGGCGGCCAATACAGCATCGTGCAAGGGCTTGAAATCAATGAGTTCAGTCGCGCGCGAATGAATGCAACAGAGAATGAATTGCGCGAAGAACGTGCTGCGATTGAGGAACTGCTTGGTTAGCTCTTACATGCCAGAAACCAGCATAAGAGCCGTTGTTAAAAACCAGCGGCTTTTTTATATCGGAAGGAAATTTTGCGCTAACGCAGAATAAAAAAAAGGCTACCGGCGGACCGGTAGCCATTCGAGGAGAGTGAGTTATGAGTAAGTCAAGATCAAACGTTTCTTATTACTAAACTAGAGTTCTAAGCTCCGTTAAATCATTCACTTGCAGCTACCTTAGCAAACCGAATCCGCACTTGGTGGGTGTCGTTAATCAAAGTTAATAAGAACCGCTAAAAAGATGTATTTGTTGCATTTTTGCACAAGAATATGGTGTTTTTGCTACCACTAAAACAGGCGGTTATAGAGAAAACCGGCTATAAGCCCAATGCCCGTATCTGTCATCATTCCAGTTTACGACCGTAAAAAGCGTTTATGTCGCGCGATAGATTCGGTTTTAAACCAACCCGAAGTCGACGAGTTGATTGTTGTTGATGACGGATCCAACCGGGACATCGAGTCAGCAGTCGCACATTACGGTAAAAAACTTCGCTATGTTCGTCAGCTGCACTCTGGAGTCAGTGCGGCTCGTAATCGCGGAATTGCTGAAAGTAAATACGAATGGCTTGCCTTTTTGGATTCAGATGATGAGTGGTTAGCTGGAAAACTCGCTCTTCAACTGGACGGATTGAAAAGTAGTCAACGAAAGATCTCACATACCGAAGAAATCTGGATTCGTAATGGCATACACGTGAACCCAATGAACAAACACCGTAAACGCGGCGGTAACATTTTCATCGATTGTTTGCCATTGTGTGCAGTGTCGCCTTCGTCAGTGCTTATGCACCGTGATATTTTTGACGACGTTAGCCTATTTGATGAAGATCTACCCGCCTGCGAAGACTACGATCTCTGGCTTCGCATTGCCCTTACATATGAGTTCGATTTTGTTGAACAAGCCTGCTTGAATAAATACGGGGGGCATGATGATCAATTGTCACGAAAATATTGGGGGATGGATCGATTTCGGGTGCGCTCTTTGCACAATTTGCTGAAAACGCGTTCAATGACCCAGACGCAGACGCAGACGGATGCGGTTAGGGCGATGTTACTGAAAAAATTGGAGATCCTTCGCCTGGGTGCAACAAAGCGTAATAATATTGAGCTACTTGAATGGATAGACCGTACGCAGGCAGAAGCATCATTGGCAACTGATTGTTGATTTATAAGCGCAGTCCTTAACTATGATAAACATATTAATCGCACTCAATGCAGAAGCTAAGCCGATACGCCAGGCGTTGGGTTTAAAATCTATTCAAGACTCGGCACCATGGCGCTGTTATACGAACGATGAGTATCGACTGGTCGTTACTGGAGTGGGGCGTTTAAATATGGCGATGGCCGCCAGCTGGCTTTATGGTGCCTATGGTCCAGCTTCGTTGTGGGTGAATATTGGCTCGGCA
>JABJKL010000015.1 GCA_018660405.1 Pseudomonadota bacterium
TCAAAACTTTGAATCACATCCCTGCTGAATATATGGAGTACTCAGAGACACTAGGACTTAACTACCATGTAAGCGTTGCCGGTGATGAGACTGCTGTAGCGTGGGTAACTGCAATACTAAACGACATGGGGTTCGTACCCGCTGTTGTTGGTGGGATACGAGAGACCCGATTACAAGAAGCATTCTATTCTGCAACCAATAATATGCGCGTAATGGGCGACCCACACACAATACAGTTTGGCACGCCTCCAGTTCGCTAGGTAAGTATTCGCTGACTGAATAGGTATACCTTTCGCGTGTTCTGTCTTGCACTGAACCGGTTGTTCGCGCAGACCGGTTCAAGCGGATGTATCAGTTACGTTTGCGCGACTAAATAGGGGTTTAAATTATGGATGGCGGCTTACTGCAAGCGGTTTTTATCTTTCTGGCATTTACCTGCCTGATCGTACCCCTATCGAAGTGGGCCGGGCTCGGCCCAGTGATCGGGTACCTTATCGCTGGTGTGTTAATTGGCCCGTTCGCCTTAGGTTTTATTTCTGATCCAACAACCATATTGCACTTCTCTGAGTTTGGTGTGGTAATGATGCTGTTTCTCATCGGCATGGAATTGCAGCCGCGGGAACTATGGTTAATGAAAGGTCAATTATTAGGCCTTGGAATGACTCAAGTTCTTGCAACCACGGCGATGATCACACTGGCTTCAATCGTAATGGGCCTGTATTGGGGCGAAGCCGTGGTAATCGGAATGGCACTGGCCCTCTCTTCAACCGCTATTGCTATTCAAATAATGCAAGACCGCGGGATGATGACCAGCGAAACTGGCAAAGCAGGTTTTTCTGTTTTGTTATTTTAGGACGTCGCAGTCATCGCGATGATCGCAATATTGCCCACACTGGCGATTCAAGGTGGCGCGGAGATTGTCGCTGGCACAGACCACGCCCCTAGTGCTGCAGGTGGGCCAACCGGCTGGTATTTAGCCGGATCTATATTAGCTTGTTTTGGAGGCATGATATTTGTCGGTCGGCTGCTACTGCGGCCACTTTTCCGGTTTATTGCTCGAATGGGTGTGCGCGAAACGTTTACCGCTTTGGTGCTACTGCTAGTGGTCGGCAGCACCTTGTTAATGGAATGGCTGGGTCTATCCGCTGCGCTGGGCGCATTTATCGCTGGCGTGGTGTTGGCCGATTCCGACTATAGGCATCAGTTACAGCGTGATATAGAACCCTTTAAAGCTCTCTTACTCGGCTTATTTTTTATATCCGTTGGTATGACGATAGACTTCGCGACCTTAATCGAAAACCCACTTGGCATTGTTGGCCTACTGGTTGGACTGATCCTGATTAAGTTTGCCGTTCTTTTGGTAATCGCCAAAGTATCTGGCATGGAAACCATATCGGCTTCGTTACTTGCGATACTTTTGTCACAAGGCGGTGAGTTCGCATTTGTACTCTCGCAATTTGCGTTGACCGCACATGCGATGACTAGCGCTACGGCAACCACATTAAACGCTGTTGTCGCCCTCTCTATGGCCACAACTCCTTTGTTGCTGCTACTTTTCGACAAAATAGTCGCACGCAAGATCAATACGGCTTCGGCCAAAACAGGGCCCGGGCCTGTCGACGAAGGGCACAACGTGCTGGTATTAGGTTATGGACGAGTTGGCCAGATGGCGGCCCGTCTGCTTGGTACGCAAAATATTAAAGCCACATTGATCGATTACGATGCCGACCATATTGAATTGACCGCCAAGTATGGTTCGCGCGTGTTTTACGGAGATGCTGGCGATATGGATTTGTTACGCACCGCAGGTGCAGAACACATGGACATTATTATTGTTGCTATCGACAATACCGATCGAATTACCCAGATCGTCAGGGATGTTAAGCAGCAATATCCACAGGCAAAGGTATTGGCGCGAGCCCGTAACCGCAATCACCTGTATGATTTATTTGATGCCGAGGTCGACTACGCCGAAAGAAGTACCGTAAGGGGAGGCTTGGCACTGGGCAGGAAAGCTCTTGTATACCTGGGGATGAATGTGGCTCACGCTGAAAAAATGGCCCGAGAATTCCTCACTCATGATTATAAAATGATTCAAGAGTCTCTCGAAATGCGTGACGATCTAAATGCACTAATTGCACATACTCATACGGCATCAGAATTAATCAACCAAGCGCTACAATCTGATGAAGAACATTGGGGCAATGAATCCTAAAGGCACTGAGTCTTCGATTGGCAAATCAACACAGTAACAACATTCAACATCGTACCTAGCCATCGCACCACCATTCCGGCAGAATGTCAGCCGCTAGTATTGTGTACCTGAGTAAGTACTGGGCTAGACCTTTAAACTAATAAACTAGCCAATCGGCGAATTGACAAGAATTACTGCAATAATATTTACAAATTAAAATTAAAAATCTGTTTTTGAGGAGACAATTATGAATCGATATCTACCGCTTGTGTTTTTACTGTTAGTAAGTGGACTTGCCCACGCGCATCACAGCACTCTAGGCTTTTTCAATCCTGAAGAAAGAACAGAGCTTGAAGGAGTGCTGACGAATATTACCTGGCGTAATCCGCACATACGTTTCACCATGGATGTGACCGCTGCTGACGGCATAACAGAAGAGTGGAAGATAGAAGCATCCGCGTTGAGTGTGTTGAAGAATCGTGGCCTGAATCAAAATTTCATGAA
>JABJKL010000098.1 GCA_018660405.1 Pseudomonadota bacterium
AAGTTCGGAGCATAGGTTAAGGCATAGGCAAGGCATAAATAACGCTTAAGTAGTAACTATTCAAAACCAAAAAAGCCTACCGGATGGTAGGCTTTTTATATTGCGCGCCTTTTGAGCTTATAAAGAGAAAACTTATAAAATATAGCGCCAAGCTATCAGGGAGCATTTAGCGCATTTCCGGTCATCGGGTTCACGCCATTATGAAAGTTCCCCTGGTCGCGAACCGTGCGCGGCTCGCCGTTTTCGTCGTAGTACACCCAGGCGAGCCCATGGGCATCGCCGTTACCGGGCATGTCTATTTTCGTCATGAGCTCTTTGCTCTCTACATCGTAGACGTAGATTCGCCCCTCTGCGTTACTGGTAGCCCACATCTCCTTGCCATTTGGCGAGAGCAACACATGGTCGGCCTTATAGGCCCCGTAAAGGGTCTGTTCAGGGTACCCGGACTCCGTATCCATGATGGTGATGGTGCGGCCGCTGAAACCTGCCGCCTCGCCCTTGTTCGCAACCCACAGTTCGGTCTCGTCTGCATTAAGTGATCCGCCGTAGGGGCCGATTCCCGTACCGTTGGTCCAGACCACTTCGCCCGTTTCGATGTTTATTTTTGACGCATTGGACAGGGTGTTAATGACATAGAAATGCTCTTTCGCCGCATCGACGATCAGCCAATTTGGCCGGTAGCCGGGAACCGGGTATTCCTTTTCTACCTCCCAGGTATCCGCATTTATTTTCGCTACCCAGTATGGGCGCATGGCCATGAGCCTGCCTTGATACATGGCGTAGGCACCGGCCATGCCGGTGGCTCGGCCCGGCGCGTATCCGGCAGGCTCCATAAGCGCATAAATGTACTCGTAATCCCTGTCTGACCACACTGTGTAAACGTAGCCGCCGAGATCAATGTCTTTCACGCCACCAACGATCTCATTGGTTTGCGGATCGAACAACATCAGCGCAAGCCCGTCGGGGCCTCGGCCGAACATATCCAGCAGCAGATAATCCCTGAATATTTGTCCGTGATGAAGCCGGCCACCAATGTCAATCTGCTCCACCGGTTGTAGCGTTACAGCATCGACCTTGATAAGTGTTGCGGACGCTTCCAGTCTGGCCAAACCATTCGCCACGGCCATATCATCCACACCGTCCGCCCGTGCGCCAATAATGAAGACATAACGACCATCCGGTGACGTCATCGTGGTATGCACGGTCGCGCGCAGACTTTTTGGGATCAAATAGCTCGCGATGACCTCGTGTGTTTCGGCATCACCAACAACAATCTGATTACTCTCCGGCAGCGTGTAGCCTTCAAATAGCACCGCCGGCGTACTCGCCGTACCGACATTCTCGTAGAAATAAGTTTTGCCCGGCTGAGGCTCAAACTTCGCCTCTCCTGGATCGAATGTTTGAAGAACCCCTGCCCGGTAGTGGCTGAGCAGGCTTCCTTCGTTGGAACGGCGCGTCCAGGTCTCCCGCACGGAGGCGTAAGTTTCAATAGCCTCTACCTGTAGATCACGTTCCGTCATGGCGAATACCAATTGCTCCGACTGATTCGACTTCACAATCTCCAAATCACTGAGCCAACGCTGCGGCAAATCTGCCTCCAACTCCATCTCAGCCAGCGTCCGGATGTACATCGAGATTGCGGCAAGATCCTCGTCGCTGGGGTCCATCTCGTTGACGATCACGCCCATAACGGGGTTGCTTTCAAGCTGATCGAATATATCAACAGGCGTGGGGCCGAACAACAGGCTAGGCCCGACCAGACCCTCTCCTGACAGCGCGTGACACACGTGGCAGCCAGTGTCGGAATTAAACAATTCCTGACCTCGCTCGATCAGGGCGTCGAGCTCCTGCGCCTTGACCGGCGCGTTGAGCGTTAACAGAACGGCAAGTGATAGATAGAACTTACTTTTCATACTGGTGGACTCCTGACTGGTGGGCTCCTGAAGGGACACTAATCTTATTCACGACCTTGCCCAAGCCGCGTACTACCATGCATAATATCTGCTAATAGTCGTCAATGTCCATGTTGTAGAAAAGAGGTTTAGGGCATAGAGGGGAGTATGGTGAGTAAGTTGCATTCCGCCGCAAGCATCGGCAGTTTTGATTATGCTGACCATCATCAATGAGACGTTTTGATACTATCAGGTAGAGACCAAATTTAATGGCAACCGAGAAGAAGAAAGCCGCAGGTGTGCGGCGAAAAGCCGGGCAGCGCGATAAGCTGCTGCGCCTCGATTGGCAGTACATAGAAGCCTGTAACATGGATGATTACAGCGCTGAAGATTGGGCCTTAATGAATCGGCAGCGCGTGGACTACAACGCAGAGGAGCGTGCCAGGCAGGCGCTGGAGATCCTTACAGCCTCTCGAGACGCGCCTACCTTCGGCTATCTGATCAATAACTACGAGCATTGCCTGCAAACCGCTACTATGCTGCACCGCGATGGTCACGATGATGACACAGTCGTTACGGGCCTGTTTCATGATGTCGGATTTATCGTCTGCCCGGAAGACCACCCAGGATTCGCCGCCAACCTGATTCGGCCGTTCGTCTCTGAAAAAAATATCTGGATGCTCGAACACCATGAAATTTTTCAACGAATACATCTGCATGGTTTCTATAAAAACGAGGATCCCGCTTTCATCAATGCCCGCGAACAATGGCGAGACCACCCGTTCTTTGATTGGACCGAAGAGTTTGTTGAACGTTACGATATTGTGGCAATCGACCCGCGCATGGAGAGCTTGCCGATCGAATTTTTCGAGCCGATGGTGCGAAGAGTATTCTCTGGCTCACAGTCGCTCTAATTCAGGACGCTACATCAGGTACGGCATAATGCTAAATGAAGGTAAAAAATTTGGAATCCAATCGAGTTTGCAATTGTTTCAACTCGCAGCACTCTGTTTGGATCGGGAGTAAATAATGTCTGCCTGGATAAAAATGATTCCGGAGAACGAAGCAACGGGTGTTCTGCGAGAGCTATATGACGAAGTAATGACACCGCATGGCACAGTCGATAATGTCATGAAGGTGCATTCCCTGCGGCCGCATACGATGCACGGCCACGTGGCACTTTACCGGAGTGTGTTGCACCACCCCGATATACAATTGCCATTGTGGTTTCTGGAAGTCATTGCGTCATATGTCAGTATAAAAAATGCTTGCGCATACAGTCTGACCCATCATTTCATGAACGTTCGTCGCTTGCTGAACGATGATCAACGCTGTGATGGTATTTTGCACAGCCTACATGCCGGGGCACCAGAGACTCAATTCCAGGATAAGCAATTAGTGCTGCTGCGTTACGCGGCGAAATTGACCACAGACGTGGGGGCGATGGAGGCCTCGGATGTCGAGATTCTTCGTCAGAACGAATGTACAGACGGCGAAATTCTTGAGGTAAACCAGGTCGCTGCTTATTTCAATTATTCGAATCGCTTATTAAACGGATTGGGTGTTACTACACAGGGTGATTCCATTGGCTTTTATTAGTGCCTGGAGAGAAAATGTACCTTAGAAACAGCTGGTATGTCGCGGCGCTCTCCTCGGAGATAGCGGAGAAACTAACGGCGCTGCGTATCCTTGATGAGAATATCGTTTTGTATCGCACTGAGGGCGGCGAAGCCGTTGCTCTGGAAGATTCCTGCCCACACCGTCGATTGCCATTGTCCAAAGGTCGGTTGCTGAATGACCATATCGAATGCGGCTATCACGGGCTGCAATTTGATCGTTCCGGTCAATGTGTTGCCGCGCCGACGCAAGATCGAATTCCGCCCTCAGCAACAGTCCGCAGTTATCCGGTAGTCGATCGGTGGGGCCTGCTCTGGATTTGGATGGGTGATGCTGGGCTTTCAGATGACAGCTTGATAATCAACATCAAAAACTTTGATAATCCGGACTGGAAAATCACCACGGGTGATGCCTTAACGTTCGCATGTAATTATTTATACCTCACGGATAATTTGCTGGATCCTTCGCACGTTGCCTGGGTGCACCGCGTTTCGTTTGCGGCACCCGGTACCGATAATGCACCACTGGAAATAACCGAAACCGACAAAGGGCTAGTCGTTCACCGATGGATGTACGACAACAAACCGCCTCTCTTCTACGAGTCTCTGGTTCGATTCAAAGGAAATTGTGACCGGCTGCAGCACTATGAGGTGCAATACCCATGTACGGCGATTAACAGGTCGGTCTTTTCCCCCGCCGGAAAAGGAGGTCCAAATTACGCAACCGATGAACTAACGTATATGATGATTTCGTATAATTTCATGACGCCGATCGATGCGAATAACACGCGCTATCATTGGCTTCATCATCGAAATACCGATCCAGACAACAAACAAGTGACCGCGGCGATCATATCGGGCGTCAAATCAGCATTCCTGGAAGACCGTGATGTGTTGGAAGCGGTACATACAGGGATCGCTAATGAGACGACTCCACATCTCAATCTGGGGCTGGATGCGGCATCGCTACATTTTCGCCGCAAACTTGAAAAACTAATCGATCAAGAGTCAAGTGTGGCGTCCTAAACTATATGATAATTAAGAGGCTCACAAAAGATTCAAGTCAAGGCGCAGCCTTTGTTAATGGCGAGCCCTTAACAAAGGCTGCAACGCAGGACCGGATCTTCTGTGGGTCTCCCCCCCTAATGCTAAGCGAGAAGGCTAGACGAGTTTGGCGATTTTCTATTACCAAGTTTCTCAAAAGCAATGCTTTGAGTTATCTCGGTATTTTCAGTGCTGCTAAGGCTTCGTAGCATAATAGCCTATTTTTACCTCGACATAAAAACCTACATAAAATATAACTTAATAACCTATTATTTATATAGCGTATAATCCTATGATTACCGCAACAGGATAACCTGTAAAAAGAGTGATCAATATGGCACGCCCACAAGAAAAACTAGCCGAATCCCTTGAAGCTTTGAAGCAGTTACAGAAACGTGAGGTCATTGCAATCAGGTCAAGAGATCTGAGCCGGACCCACCGGGAGCGCCTTGTAAAAAACGGTTTCCTCAAGGAGGTCATCAAGGGCTGGTATATCTCTGCCCGACCCGATGAGGCTCCTGGAGATAGTACAGCATGGTATACCTCATTCTGGGACTTCTGCGCCGCCTATCTGACCAAGCGGTTTGGAAAAAATTGGTGTTTATCGCCTGAACAATCGCTATCGCTACACGCTGGCAACCGCACGGTTCCTGTCCAATTGCTTGTACGCACTCCGAAGGGAGGCAACAAGCCAACAGTTCTGCCGCATGGGACATCAGTTTTTGATGTGCGCTACATCACGCCCAGGGAGAGCGAGACCGTGGAAACAGATGGTCTGCGGCTTTACTCAGTGCCAGCTGCCTTGGTTGCCAGCTCGGAGCGCTTCTTCCGGCAAGCTGCAACAGATGTGCGGACCGCCATGGCAATGGTTAAGGATCCCTCGGATGTATTGGCTCTGTTGCTTGACGGGGGTCACA
>JABJKL010000058.1 GCA_018660405.1 Pseudomonadota bacterium
GACATGAATGTCAGAATTGGAGGCCGCGTACGTAATCGTGTAGGGGATTTTGATGCCGTCATCAGCGACTTGAAAAGCAGCGCACTTTGGTCAATTGGCGCAATATTTTTGGCGATGCTGATATTTTATCGACGAGTAATGGCCTTGATGTATATCGGCATACCTTTGCTTATAGCCTTTATGTGGACTTTCGGTATTGTTCAAATGGTGTTGGGCAGTCTGAATTTAATCACGATATTTTTGGTTATCATTTTATTTGGGTTGGGGATCGATTTTGGGATTCATAACCTGGCTCGTTATGAAGAAACCCGAAGAAACGGCGACAGCAAAGAGCAGGCACTTCTGATGATTTGCAACAAGACTGCTCGCGCTTCATCCATGGCCGCCATAACCACAGTAATTGCATTCTATGCATTGATGGTTTCTGATTTCAGCGCTTTTTTCGAGTTTGGGTTTATTGCCGGCACCGGTGTGTTGCTTTCGCTTTTATCCATGTATTTGGTATTTCCTTCTTTGATGTTGTTGGCCGAAAAAATTCGGATTTATAGGCCAAAAAAACTAAGGGCAAATCAACAGATCGCCTCGGTATCCAGAAGACCAATGCCAAAACCGACCTGGTGGATTGTCGGTACTGTAATGGTATGTGTGATTGCCGGTGCGGGTGTCTCAAAAGTAGGCTTTGAAGATGACTCGAGAAATTTGCGTGCGGAGCTACCCGAGTTGAGGCCGATAAAAGACGACATCTATAAGGTGTTTCCGCTTCGTGCAGATCGTGCTGTGGTATTTATCGAATCACTTGATGATGTTGCTGCAGTCGTTGAAGCCGTGGAAAGTATTAGACAGCAGAGTGTTGATGTCTCAAGCATTGAGGCGGTCAAGTCGATTTATGATCTGGTGCCAGACCAAGCTGAGCAGGCAGCTCGTTTAAAGGAAATCATGCTCATTGAAGAGGAAATCGAAGAGGCGGTTCGTTTGCTTGAAGATTTTAACGAAGAGGATCAAAAACGGATTGAGAGTTTGCAGGAGTTTTTGACCTACACTGCCATTGGAGAGCTAACCCCTGAAGAGCTGCCTGAAGCGCTTAAGCTGGTGTACACCGGGGTATCTAATTCAGGTGGCTATTTGGTTTATATCTACAACACCAAGAGTGTTTCCATACTCGCGGATGCTCAGGAATTTGTCGACGATATTCGGGAAATCGAGGCCAACGGAAAAACGTTCTATCCCGCTACTGAGGCAATGATCTTTGTTGATATGCTGAATTTGATGAAATCTGAGGCCGTTACTGCGGTTGGTACGGTGCTGGCGTGCGTATTCATTATGCTAGTTCTGATTTATCGCAACTTTCTCAAAGCAATGATTGCCCTGTCTCCGACGGTTATCGGTATGATTGCGATGTTCGGAGTGATGGGTTTTCTGGATATTAAGCTCAATATATTTAATATGGTCGTGTTACCCACCGTCTTGGGTATTGGTATAGATAATGCGATTCACATATACCATCGTTATGATGAAGAAGGTCGCGACGGAATGTTGAGAGCACTGAGAACAACCGGTATGGCGGCCTGCGTTACCACGCTCACAACGATGTTCGGTTTTGCGGGTATGTTATCTGCTGGTAACAAGGGGCTGGTATCACTTGGTTTGGTCGCTTGCATAGGCCTGCTATGTTGCCTTATAGCGTCACTTACGTTTTTCCCAGCCTTAATCCAACTGCTGGATAACCGGAAACGTTTAGCCGACTGATTCCATAAGTGGTTGCAATTTTCAATGGTTGCCGCTATTTCACCAGGTCTTTGATTTCTATCCTGACAGGCTCCTCAAGCGGCAGGTCTAGTGGGCGTGTAATATTTTGAATGTCGCCGGGCTGTGCGGTGGGTTCACCGGTCATTGAGATTCTTGCACCCAAAACGATCCGAGGGAACCTGGCTAGAGTCATGCCGTCGATTACGGCATCTTGCTCAGTCAGCGTGATGGTGGTGGGCAAATCAGCAACCCTGAGCTGTTTGGCCGCCAGTGGCATTGGTGGACCGCTGACGGCGCGCGCATAGACGTAAACTAATTGCTCATTTTGTACTGGTTTCGGTAGATCAGCGGATAAACTAACCTCAATGCTCACAGAGACACCGTCTAGATTTGCTGCCCGTATTGCTTGCTCGCTGGTATTTACAAGAGTATCTGCGAGCACGTTTGCGCGAGGCAGCTGCTCGACCGCCCCGCGAGCATCTACTATCAGCTGTCTGATACGTGCCTGCTGTTCTGGCTGGCCTGCCAATAATACTTCCAGTTGTTCCCACTTGCTTATGGCACTGGTTAAATTGCCTTCCTGGGTGTCCAGCATTGCGGTCATCCATATAGCCTGTATGTTATTGGGCTCAGCGGCGTAAGCGGTAGTAACATAATTTCTTGTTTCCTGGGTAAACGCGCCACCGTTAAGCATGACTTCAGCGTCAGCCAACTGCAGCATAACGGATGGCGCATCACCCACGATACGTCTAAGATTGCTGAAGGCATTTTGCGCCTGTGCGAATCGTTGCATGGACATACTTGTCCGACCGAGCAAGGCCCAACCTTCCGCATCGTCTGGATTATCGGCAAGCTTGTCTTGCAGACTTTGCAACAGGCTGTCAATATTTTGACCAGCATCTGCAGCGGCTTGTTGCCCAGGCATTGCATTGTGCGCCAGGCCCTCAGGTGTGCCCAGCATTAGATAAAGTGTGAGCGCAAGAATGGGGACTAATGCAGCGATACCAACGCTGAGCAACAGAGGATTGCCGTGGCTAAGTGCGTGTGTAACGTCCTGCCCGGTCTCAAGGATCAACACGCGTTTTGCGTCTTCAGACAATTTATTGAATTCTGTATCCGATATTGAGCCAGCATCTTTTTGTATTTCAAGGTCGGCCAATTTCTCTCGTGCAATCTCAATATTGTAGTTGCCACTGTCGATCGGCGCGGATGTATTGTTGCGGCTCAACGGAAGTATTAGGGCAAGCAGACAGATAAGCACCATTACGCAAGCAACTATGATGAATGTGGTCATAAAGTGGGTCTCTAATTGTCGAGCAGCTTATTCACGCGCTTTTCGTCAGCGGCGCTGGGTGCGGGTATTGAGGTGTTAGCCGAATTGCGGGTGATACGAACAGCGATAAAAAGACCGAAGGCAAGCAGTACAAATGGCCCTATCCAGATTATCCAGGTCGCAGGCGAGAATGGTGGCTTGTAAAGAACAAACTCACCATAGCGAGCGACCATGAATTCTTTGACCTCAGCGACCGTTTTGCCACTGATCAACATATTGTAAGTTTCATCACGCAAGTCACTTGCCAGGTCTGCGTCAGAAGCGGCCAAATTTTGGTTTTGACAGACCAGACAGCGCAATTCATTAATCAATTGTTGGTAATCGGCGCTAACCCTGTTATTGGGAAATTCGCGTATCTCGATTTCTGCGGCATGGCTGTTCTGAGCGATTATCAACAAAGTAACCGAGAATCCGATAAGTATTATTTTTACAGCCCGTCTCATGCTTGTTTCAAGTGTTCTAGCCTAAAATTCCGGTTCACGAATTTGGGTCTTAGGCTCTGAGCTCAATTCGCGTAACAGCGGCACAATTTCGTTTTGCAGAGATGCCACCGTTATCGGGCCTATGTGCTTGTAGCGAATGATTCCACTGGCGTCCATGACGAAGGTTTCTGGTACACCGTACACGCCCCAATCAATGCCAACACGACCGTCAAAGTCAATCACAGACAGTGTGTACGGATCACCAAATTGATCCAACCACGCTTGCCCGTTGGCCGGCGGGTCTTTGTAGTTCAGGCCAACTATAAAAGTATCGTTATTTTGCGCAAATTCGTTAAGTATAGGGTGCTCATACCGGCAGGCTACGCACCATGAAGCCCACACATTCAGAATCCACGGTTTGCCCAGCGAATCCAGGGTAGAAAATTGCTGCTCGGGATCACTAAGTATCGGCAATTCGAACGCGGGTGCAGTTTTGCCAATTAAAGGCGACGGAATTTCTCTTGGGTTCAAGGTTAATCCGATTGCAAGCAACACACATAGCCCGAAAAATAGCGCGAGTGGTACCCAGAATATAGGCTTTCTAGTGATCGATTTGTCTGTCATCTTGATGTTGCTCATGTCGAAGTAGCAGCAGCGGCTGAGGTGTTAAGCGATTTTTCAGAAACACTTCGACGCCGTCGGTAACGTCGGTCAGATATTGCCAGCAGACCGCCAAGAGCCATCATGAAACCGCCCAACCAAATACACTCGGCAAACGATTTGTAGTAAAGACGTGCGGTCCAGGCGCCATTGTCTAACTGGTCTCCCAGCGATATATATATATCGCGAGGTAGAGAACCATTAATCGCTGCCTCGGTCATAGGGCTTCCAGTGGCCGGATAAAAGCGCTTTTCCGGTTCTAGCTTGAATAGCTCTTGTCCATCACGAGACACTAAGAAGTCTCCTCGATAGCCGTTGTAATTAGGGCCGTTAATCGCTTTAGAACCAAAAAACGTAATGTCGTATGCAGCAAGCTCGGTGGTCTCTCCTGGCTCCAGGCGCACGTCCTTCTCAATGCTGTAGGCACTAATATGGTTTATCCCAACGATAAACACGGCGATACCCATATGCGCCATTAACATGCCCCAGAACGAAGCGGGGACAGAGCGTACCGCATTTAGTTTGTTTCGCTTGTTTCGTAATCGATCCCAGACAGCCCATATTGACCAACAGACAATCCACCATGAAATGGCAAGAACTGCCGCTGCGAGAATATTGAAACCATTGGCCAATACCCAGGTGCAAATTGCGCTAAGAAGTAGCGAGATAACAGCAAAGCGGATGGCCAGCGGTTTAAATCGGGAAGGATCGTCCGTCTTCCATCGGGAAACAGCACCGATGCCGACCAGCAATGCCAGTGGCAAAGTGAGCGGTACAAACATCGCATTAAAGTACGGTGGGCCGACAGAATATTTACCTGCACCAATGGCGTCCATGAGTAAGGGAAAAAGAGTGCCAAGTAATACCATTGCCGCCGCAACCACGAGCAAAACATTATTAACGAGAAGTAGAGATTCGCGTGAAAACACGCTAAAACCAATCTGGGCTTTTACCTGAGAAGCTCGAAGTGCGTATAACAGTAGCGAACCGCCTACGACGATTAATAGAAATATCAGGATGAACAAGCCACGTGCAGGGTCTGTTGCAAATGCGTGTACTGAGGTCAATACGCCAGAACGTACCAGAAAGGTTCCGAGCAAGCTCAAAGAGAAAGCGGTAATCGCAAGAAGCACCGTCCAGGCTTTAAAAGCAGAGCGTTTTTCCGCAACTGCTAACGAGTGGATTAATGCTGTACCGACCAGCCAGGGCATAAAGGATGCATTTTCAACCGGATCCCAGAACCACCAACCGCCCCAACCCAATTCGTAGTATGCCCACCAACTACCCAAAGTGATGCCCATAGTTAAAAACACCCAGGCAATAGTTGTCCAAGGGCGGGACCATTTTGCCCAGGCGGAATCCAGGCGACCTTCAAGCATGGCGGCTATAGCGAACGCAAACGCGACGCTAAAGCCTACATAGCCCATGTATAGCATGGGTGGGTGGATAATAAGCCCCGGGTCTTGAAGCACTGGATTGAGATCACGACCTTCTAAAAGCGCTGGAATGTTCCGCTCAAAAGGATTAGAGGTGAATAACATAAAGGCAAGGAAACCAATGCTTATTAAACCCATCACACCGAGTACACGGGAGATCATGGTGAGCGGCATATCACGACTATAAGTCGCCACTGCCGCGGTCCACAAGGTGAGCACGAAGGCCCAGAGCAGGAGCGAGCCTTCATGTCCACCCCAGACTGCCGAGATCCTGTACATCAACGGTAGTGAGGTGTTGGAATTTTGCGCCACGTAGGCTACCGAAAAGTCGTAGTTAATAAATGATGAGGTTAAACAGACAAATGAAAACCCCACAAATAACAACTGAATGAAAGCCGCTGGTCGTGCCATGTTCATCCAGTTTACGTACCTTTTGTGAGCACCTATTAGCGGCACAATTCCAAGAATCGTAGCTACGATTAACGCCATGATGAGCGATAAATTGCCGAGTTCGGGTATCACAGTGTTTCTTCCGAGATGGAATTTGTTGAGCTTGTTTTGTTCATATCAACGTTTTTCATCGCTTCAGCGAGTTCCGGTGCCATGTAACTTTCGTCATGCTTCGCCAATACTTCTTCTGCGCTAAACAGCTGACCATCTATTTTGCCGTGGGCAATGATGCCTTGCCCCTCCCGGAACAGATCAGGGAGGATGCCGGTGTAGCGAACAGTAACGGTTTGTTGGTAATCGGTTAAGTCGAATTCAACAGTGATCCCGTTCTCCAGTCTGCGAACACTGCCCTCAACAACCATGCCACCCAGACGATACATACCTTCATCTGGATAGCCACCGGCAACAATTTCGGCGGGTGTCAGGAAATACATCAAATTACTACGGAATGCATTAAGCGCCAGCAGGGATGTCACACTGAGGCCAGCGAGAACGAGTAATACGATGCGCATGCGCTTTTTTTGTTTGGGAGTCATATTTTAAGGACTTTGTGATCTATTGCTCTGTCGAGCTCTTTTCAGGTGTTCTCGTTTTGTTTGAGTTCGCAATTGTTGCAGCAATTGCCGATGTTTACGCTGTGGCGCGATTACATTCCACAGCAAAATAAATGCCGTTAACAACCACGATGGCCATACGTACCAGGCGTAGCCACCCATCGCAAAAAAATCTGCAAAGTTCATTGCTGCTCCCGTTCGGTGACCAGGCTTTGTACCCAGCTGCTCCTGGCTTCCTGCACCAAAACTTGATTGCGCGCCCGCTGCATGAGCGTTAAGCCGTAATATAAATTGAAACCAAACGCCATTATAAGTAATGGCCACAGCATTCGAACGTCCATAGCTGGACCATCAGCGCGCATCACAGTGGAGCCTTGGTGAAGTGTATTCCACCATTCTACCGAGTAGTGGATTATTGGGACGTTTATAACGCCGACAATGGCGAGAATGGCTGTGGATTTTTCTGCCACGCGACGTTCGTCGAACGAGTTATATAAAGCGATAATACCAATATAAAGAAACATCAGCAGTAATTCCGAGGTTAGCCGGGCATCCCATTCCCACCAGGTGCCCCACATGGGTTTACCCCAGAGCGAACCTGTGATTAACGCCACCATTGTGAACCACGCCCCAGGGGCGGCGGAACAAATCATGATGACATACGCCATTTTCATACGCCAGATTAAACCGATGGCCGCGCTTACTGCCAGCACCACATATATAAACATCGATAGCCAGGCTGAAGGTACATGCACGTATATAATTCTATAGCTATCGCCTTGCTGATAATCAGACGGTGCTACGACCAGGCCGAGATAACTGGCGAGCAAAATCAGAATGAGGCTTGTCCACCCCAGCCATGGGATGAGTGCGCTACTGATTTTGTAGAACTCTCGCGGTGAACCCAGGCGGTGATAAAATTTTAACAAGACGTTCATCGGGTCGTTCAGGTTCAGTAGTCCAGACTATTTTTGAGCGCAAAACTGGTGGCGAACGGTGCCAGACTCAGGGAACCAAACATGAGTGCTCCTAATAGCGATAGTTGAGCATTAACCGGCAAACCCATGCCGACCGCGCTCACCATTCCGGCACCAAAGATTAATACCGGTGCGAATAACGGCAGAATAAGTATTGCCAATAACACACCACCATTTTTCAAGTTTAATGTTAACGCTGCACCAATTGACCCCAGTAGAGCGAGGGTTGGTGTGCCAAGTGTTAAGCCCATCATTAGTACCAGTATTTGGTCTCCATTTAAGTGGTAGGCGGTTCCCATAACAGGTGCCAGAATTATCATCGGCAGAGCACTCAGGCACCAAAAAGCGGCTATTTTAGCGAGTGCGACTTGAGTCAGTGTGGTGTGTGTAAACAGAAACTGTTCCAGCACTCCAGCCTCGTAATCATCCCGAAATATTTGGTTCAAGCCCATCATCATTGAAAGTAAAACAGACACCCAGATCACACCGCCGCCAATAGTGTTTAGTAACTCGCGATCTGCAGAAAGACCTAGAGGGAATAAGCTGCAAATAATCACAAAAAAACACAGTGGGTTAAGAATATCACTTTGCTTACGCAGGTGATGCTTACAATCCCGCAAGAACAGGCGATATAACGTGCTTGTCATCGTAACTTTAGAGCTCTTTCAACATAATATTATGTTGAAAGAGCTCTAACTCCGAAACGCAGCCCAATAATTGTGAATTTTGTAGCCTGCCGTGGTTGGTGAGGACAATCATTCCCATGGATGAAATGTGTTGCACAAAAATATTTTCAATCAATTCCCGGCCGGCTCGATCAACGCCGGAAAAAGGTTCATCGAGCAACCAAAGTTTGCGTTCGGACAATAGTAATCTCGCAATGGCTAATTTTCGCTTCTGACCAAAAGACAGGTGATCAACCGATACGTCTGCCTGTGCCAACAAGTCCAGCTTATTCAATAAAGGGTCTATGTCACCCTTATTAGCGCCAGGTGTATACAATTGCTGGTAGAAGTGAAGGCTCTCCCAGGCGGTTTGTAATGGCGAGTGCGCGTCTCGATGACCAAGATACGCACTGTTTAAATAGAAATTTTTGTTTTTCTCGATATCCTTGTTATCCCATAATATTTGACCCGAATGAAGTACACGAAAACCGCATATCGAGCGCATCAAGGTGGTTTTTCCAACGCCATTTTGCCCGACCATATGGATTACCTGCCCACGGGTGCAGTTGAAGCTAACGGGCTCGAATAGCTCGAGATCACTGCGCGTGACGACCGCATTTATCACTTGCAGGTCTGGTATTGTTGAGTCTATGGTTGGTGACATACTTTAGACGACATGAAAAGCCAGTATTAACTGGGCTGGTTGAGGACCTCTCATTCGGTCGCGAATTCTATCATTTCGTCCAGAATAGATCAGAGGTTCCTGATATCCGGCTTTCATAGCTCAAATCAGCTAAACCCGAATGTTGTATGAAGGTCTGGATTTAGGGCCAATGTGGCTAAGCAGGTTGGGCGATCACCCACAAAAGCATAGCTGTAGCTATGGTTTGAGGGGGATGGTTCAAGATGCAACGTCAGATTGGCTCTAAAACCAGAAGGAACGAACTGCCACATGAATAAATACTTGGAATAATGAGTTAACTCTTTGAATAAATTACCTAAACTGTCGATATTGTTCCGCCTTCATGCAATATTCGGGTTACACTTCGCGCGGCAAAAGTCTGATTTGCCACGGGACAGCCGAACTGATTATTAATGCCTATAGACCATAAAAAAAATCAAAGGGATATCGCGATAGGCACCGCCGCTAACTACGGTGGTTTTTTATTCCGTCTCAGCGTTCGCCTCCCTTTTTTGTTTCTTGCCGGTATGTTATTCGGTGCGGAACACTACGGTGAGTACATCTTCGCCACGGCTTTTATTGAATCAATGGGTGTTTTATGTTGCCTCGGATTTAAACGATCAATATTCGGATTTCTTGAAGAGTCTGAAGGATATAAAGACGCACGCGAGGCGGCACGATTAGTTACTGCCTGCTGGAAATTGGCGCTTTTAGCCGCATTCACCTGCGCAGCGATTGTGTTTATTTCTGCAAGTCTGATAGCTGATTTACTGAATTCACCAGCAGTGGCGATCCCATTGCGTTATTTATGTTGGGCTTTGCCGCTGATTGTAACGATTCAATTATTTTTGAGTGGTTGCCGTTATCGCAGAAAAATCCGCTATGAAGTTTTTGCGCGTAGCGTAACCGAACCTGTTGTGCTTACCCTGGCGGCTATTGCTTTTTACTTCGCCGGTTTTACGGAAACTGGTCCTCTTTGGGCTTATCTTTTGGCGCTACTAGCAACCTGTGGTGTTGCAGCCTTCGGTTTTCGAAAAAGTTTTGCACGCCCGGAGTTTGGCAGTTTAAAGAGCATGTCAGCTGCACTGGCTTTGCTGAAACGTGCGGCACCCACTGGTGTGTATGAGTTTTTAAAAATGGTTTTGGATCGCCTGCACATTATTCTGGTGACCTTCTTTTTCTCGGAGTCTGTTACGGGTGTTTATGGTGCGGCGGTCCAATTTACCACCATACTTTATAAGATAGGGGCTGGGTTTGAACCGATTCTGGCACCAGTGATTGCACAATTGACGAATCGGGGGAGTGGCCAGCATTTGCACGAACAATTGTCCAAGGTCATCCGTTGGGTCATGTCGGTCGAATTCTTGTTGCTGGTGGTCTTTGTATTATTCGGGCGAAATATACTCGGTGCGATTGGAGAAGAGTTTGTGACAGGGGAGAAGGTTATGTGGATCCTTGTCTGCGCGGTGGCGGTACAAAGTGCATTTATGTGCAATGATTTGCCGGTGGTCTATCGTCGGCCTTCGTGGAACTTATGGATCATTTTGGTACTCCTTGGTATTAATCTTATAACGGCGTTTACTTTGGCGCCTATATTTGGGCCTGAAGGGGTGGCGGCGGCATTGCTGATTACCCATTTAAGCGGCGCGGTCTTGTCGTCGTGTCTAATACGCTATTTGTTCAAGGTTTGGCCCTTTGACCTACAGAGTTTTAAACCCTTCCTGTCGTTGTTCACTAGCCTGGTTGTGGGGTATCTGAGCTTGAACAATGGGTTGCCGATGCTGGCGAGCATAATACTGGTTATCGTGAGCTATGCATTTACTGCTTATCGATTCTCGAGCACCGCTGAAGAGAGGGGCTGGCTTAAACGCAAACTGCTGAGTAGAATTGCGGCTTAGCGGGTTTAATTAACCGCTTATTCAATAGAGACTGGAATCTCTGAACCACTAGACTGTAGCCCGGGGGTCGGGTCAGCTATGTGCGGTTTTCGTTTGAATTCGTCGAACATGCTCATTTGGTGCACGCAGGAAAGCGTGCACAGCGGAGCACAACCTTTTTCTGTGTGGAACTCACGTTTAATGTCGTGTTTCGTATATTCAAGCAAAGGAATGCCTGGATAGCCTCGCTGTTGAGAGCACCAATGCACTAAACCATCTTCACAGATGTATAGGTAACGAGCACCAGCACGACATTTCCAGTTGTTGGGTTCTCCAAGAATTAGATTTTTTTGGTAAAGCTTGTAATTGAGTTTGTGGGTAAGCGAGCCGGACAAGTCACCGCATTGCCGATAGGCTTCAAATTGTTTGTCGCTTAGCGGTTTTAGAGTTCCGCTTTCATCGTGGAGCACGCCGACGGTATGAAAAAAACCAAAATCTTTGGCTTTGCGAGCGACCACCATAACGTCCTCTGTTCGATCGTCACTGATGCCGAGCACGGAGTTAATATTTATTTTGAATTCAGCGTGCTTGGCTAAAAGTTCAAGTTTGCTTTCCACGTGATCAAGACTTTTCATCGATACGTCGTCTTGCTTGAGATTATCGATGCTTATTTGCATTTCTTGCAGGCCGCAGTCATTCAACTGTTTAATGCGTTTAAGGTTGAGTCGGTAGCCATTACTGATCATCGTGGCAATCATTTTATGCGAACGAATCCGGGCGATAATTTTTTCCAGATCAGGATGCAGTAGCGGCTCGCCACCGGTGCAGGTTATCGCCGCTGTATTAAGTGCGGCAAGATGATCTACTTGTGCTAGCAAACGGTTTGTTGGAGCAGGCTCTGAAAAGTCGTCATATTCATTGCAGTATCCACAGGCAAGATTACAGCGACGTGTCACAACCATTTGTGCGAGCAATGGGTTATAACTGGAGGATAGTGCTTTCCAGAGAAACGCGCTTGCGGAGGCTATGGGACTATTCATCGCGAACTAATTTGTCGGTATTATTCAATGGTTTCTGGAGCAACGGTCTGATAAATTCGACCGATTATAGATTGGGCGCGTATTATGGGTAAGGGTGGGGCGAGAATCAATCTCATTCATGCTCCATTCACCTGATAAAGTGTAAAATGTCTATGATGTTTAGAGATATATATAGATATATAGAGATAAGGCTTTTGGCGCTGCTGGGAGAGTTTTATACTATGTCCGGTCTTTTTCTGTAGAGCGCCTCATATATAAAGCCCCACATGCGAGTCACAAGTAGTTTTAATAGTAAAGACAACATGAACCGAACCGTGCACCGAACAATGATCATCAAGTGGAACGTCATGACCTATGCGAAACTGACATGTATGAAGCAAAGCCTTGATAAGCTGGTAGGCTCAGCTATCGTCTCGCTAACGGTACTATGCGTCTCGCTGGTACTATGCTTGGTTCCGGCAAATACCGCGGTCGCTCAAGTTGCGGGGATCGACTCCATGGAAGGTAATCAATCCGGTAGTTTGACGAATAGTGTGGCGAATTGGCAGTTTCCAGAATTGCAGTGTGGCTTGTTAAACGCTTCGCAACTCAATACTCAAATCGAAAAAATTAGCCAAGCGGAGATCGCTCGGGTGGAGCTCGACAATAGCTTGGGTAACTCATCTATTGTTCAAGTAGATGCCGATGCAATTGATTTTCCGGATCGAAATATAGTTTATCTATCTGGCTTTACTCGCTTGTCACAAAATGGAAATCGGGTGACTGCTGACGAGTTAGTTTACGACAAAACAAGCGAGATGATTGAGGCTCGAGGGTTGGTACAACTTAATTCTACGGGCGGCGACGTTGTACAAACCAGCAAGTTGTTTTATGACATAGCATCACAAACGGCACGTGCCGACGGTGATGTTCGACTCATTACAGTTAATGGCGATTTTATCAACGCCCAGGGCCTGCAATACAATTTGGCGGAAGAGGCAGTCCGGTCCGGCCCGGCCGAATTTTTGTTTGCTAATCGAGATGCGGATTCACCTGTTTATGTGGGCGAGGATAGAGCCATCAACGCCTATGGTCGTGCCGAAGCGATGGAGTTTATTGGGGACAATAACGTTGTACTCTACAAGGTTGTTGTAACGACCTGCCTGGATGGCAAGCCAGATTTGAAATTCACCGCAGATTCGTTGGCAGTGGATTTGTTAACGGGTAATCGCAAGGGCATTAATACCCGGGTTGTGGTCGTTGATCCCAGTGAATATGCCGGTTATAAGGATCTAATTAACTGAGGTCTTTGCACGGTTGTTATTTTCGCCTCGGGCGGCATTAAAATGGCCTTAACCGGTCATTTATAGGGTATACCCCCCCATCATTCCGTGCGATTTTGCCGCAGTGATTTACGAATTAATTTTCAGGGTTTAGCAGCCTGGGCTTGAGAACATACAGTTTGCCACGCTGTTTCATTAACCCGGCAAGTCGTCTGGCTCGCTCACCTGCTCCAAAAAATATGTCGGCTCGTATGTAACCTTTGATAGCTCCACCCGTATCTTGCGCCTGCATTAGCCGCTGATAAGGCACACCCTTTGCCTTTCCTGCATCTTCTGCCTCAGAAGCAGGCAGGCTCGTGTCCACCCATACAGGAAAACCTGGCTCAATCACTCCGGGGTCTATAGCTAGGCTTCGTTCAGCGCTCAACGGAACATTTAGCGAGCCGATGGGCCCATGGTCGCTGTTTTTGTTTTCTAAAAAGAAGACGTAACTCGGGTTTGTGTTCAAAATGGCGGAAGCTTGATCAGGGTTCTCGTCCAACCAATCTCTAATGCTAAACATGCTAACGCCATCCAGAGCAAGTTCGCCGCGTTCGACTAACTCACGCCCGATCGCGCGGTAGGGATGACCATTTTGGTCGGCATAGCCAAGCCTGGTACTAGTGCCGTCATTTAGGGCAACTCTACCCGAGCCTTGAATTTGCAGAAAAAACAGGTCGATTGGGTCATCTAACCAAACGAGTACTTCAGCTTCAGGTAGCGCTGTATCTGCAATTTGTTTTCGATCGGGGTAGGGAATAACGCGATTCCCCACTATTTGGCCACGCAGCCGCATTTCTTTTAGTTCGGGATACACTGCGCCTAAATCCACCTGAATAAGATCCTTTGGTTTGGCGTAGACGGGAACCGTATATCGATCGGACTGGCGGCGGCTGCCGTACAACAAGGGTTCGTAATATCCGGTTAACAGGCCTTCAGAATTACCCTCTTCATCGAATACAGCGTGTGGTGAAAACCATTGCTCATAAAATATTCGTGCGCTCTGGTGATCCTCTGTTCGAATACGGGAGGCTTCTGAGCAGATGTTTTGCCAGTTAGCAGAGCGCGAACTCAATACGCCACAACTTGCCAATAAGGCGGGCAGGGAGTCCGCATGTTGGTCTAATGCCCAACCGGGTATAGCTTGCCAAGCAAGCGCTGGGCCGATGCCTGATGGTGCTTTAGGTGCCATTATGCAGGCACTTAAACAAAGGACCAGCACTGCCAGGCCGAGTTTATGAATGAATTGAAAAGAGAGAGTACGAAAACTCATTCGAATAACTCTGAACACCATAATGTCATTTTAGAGGAGTACCAGGGGCCGTTTTTACACGCTCGTTTAATGTTTTTCGCAGTAGGTCTTCTGACCGATGATTACCGCAAGGGCACTACTTAATCCCAAGTTTGCTCAGGTTGTCCCTGGCGACTAAATCGCCTTGGTCCGCAGCTGCCCGATACCACTCGATGGCTTTATCGCGATTTCTTTCGACACCTCGACCGTAATAATACAGCGTACCCAAATTGGTTTGCGCTCCTGAATAGCCTTGTTCTGCCGCAC
>JABJKL010000063.1 GCA_018660405.1 Pseudomonadota bacterium
ACCTGGTGATACTGCCAGTGGTTCCTTGGATCAGCTTTGATATTCGAATACTTTAATTACACGCACCACACCGCGTACTCCACTGGCTATTTGCGTTACCTGGCCAGCCTCTTCGGGAGTAACAATGCCCATCAGGTAAACATTGCCGTACTCCGATTTTACTTTGATGCGAGTGGCATCGAGTTGGAGTTCTTTAAGCAGTATGGATTTCACTTTTGCGGTAAGCCAAGTGTCGTTGGTTCGGCTGAAGAACGCTGTTTTGCCAGAAATGCGTGTCTCATCAACGACTTGCCGGACACCCTGAATATTCGTTGCGTAATCGGTTATTTGTTGTTTGGTGTTTTCATCGGGGAGTTCGCCAGTCAACAAAAATATTCCGTTGAAGCTGGTGCCATTGATGTGCGTGCTTTTACGCAGTGAGCTGTCTCTCACTATAAATTGCTTAAAGGTCGCTTCAATCGCGCCGTCATCAAAGTACTCACCTGCCGTGCGTCGGTCGTGCACAACATCTACAGATGCAACCGTTACGGCACCGATTGCTGCTGCGATGCATCCCGAAAGTGCAGTAAGCAACATAATTGCGCAAACAAAACGCGAGATATAATCAGCAATCGTTGACACTTTCATCGACCAGGACTCCTAATAAGACACACGGTTGAACGGAGTCTACCGGAGAAAGAAATGTGAGGAAAATTGCTACGCGGAAGTTAATGTAAACGTAACGATTAACAACTTAAAACCAGGAACTTAAAACCAGGAACTTAAAAGGAGTCAAGCTGATGATCAATGAGTTCACACAGGCAGTGGATGACTAATCCATGGACTTCCTGTACACGTGCGGTAGTTTCAGCGGGCACCCTTATTTCTATATCGTTAATGCCATTACTCTTGAGCACTTTAGTCAGTTTTCCCCCGTTTTTGCCATTCAGCACTATGGCTGCGGCCCCTTTGCTGTGCGCAGCCTCGTATGCGTTCAAGATATTGGCTGAGTTGCCGGAGGTGGTGATCAAAAACACCAAGTCATCTTCACGTGCGAGTGCATTAATTTGTTTTGAAAAAATTAGCGAAAAATCGTAGTCATTAGCTATCGAACTAATCGTTGATCCATCAGCGGCAAGCGCAATGCCCGGTAGTTCGCGCCGTTCATCACAGTAGCGGTTGAGCAATTCGGACGACAAGTGTTGCGCATCTGCAGCCGAGCCGCCGTTGCCGCAAATCAATATTTTGCCACCGCGTTTGAAGCACTCGAGCATTTTCTCGGCAGCATCGACAATTTGTTGGTTAAGAGATTTGGCAGCTACAAGAGCCTGAATGCTTTCTTCAAAAGCGTTTTGAACAATTTCGGTTGGTTTCATGGTTATCAATTTATCGAGGTTGAGACCTTTGTACAATTGGTATTCTATCCTCTGACAGAGTTAAAAATGGTCTCAATCGACCATTTAGAACGCATTTTTAACCCAATCGATAGTTGCTGTGGTCAGATTCCCGGAAAGTCCGACGGTGTCAAAACGGCAATCAGCATTTTGCAGGGCATGCTTCGCAAGGTAGCTTTGCGCAGTTAGCCTTATTTTCCGTTGTTTATCAGGGGTTATGGTTTCAAGAGGTGAGTCAAAGTTTGAGTTTTTACGGTAACGTACCTCAACGAAGACTATGGTGCCCATATCCTTCATGATCAAATCGATTTCGCCCATGCGGGAGCTAAAATTCGCATCAAGAATATTCAACCCCTGTTTTTTAAGGTGTTGTTGGGCGATTTTCTCTGCCCGTGCTCCGTCAAACTGATTTTGTGGCATTCAGAGTGATCCAGGCGATCCAATACGTCGTTGCGGTCCTTGTAAATGACTCGCCATTCTCTGCCCGCCTCGCTTGGTGGCCAAGCGCTTCATGGCTTGTTGAATACAGCAATATCAGTTTGAAGGAGCACTGATTGTCCGGTTGAAATCATCATTCTCGACAGGCGCTGGTGGCAGTGGCTTCAGGGATGTTTGTTCACTTTCGATTACAGCGTGTAGTTCCCCTTGCTCAAAGCGCGCCCACGAGGGGGACCGGGTAATGCTGCCATTTTTATTCAACGTAACAAGCCCCGAGCCCCCGGCAAAGGAAATGCTGTTGAGTGTATTTTGCGATAATGCGGAAACCAGAAAGTAGGCGTCAGCGCCCAGTGCATGCAGAGGTGTATTGGGTGTGGGTTGCAGAGCCGAAGTTATGATCGGAAATACAGTATCGTCCAGATCGCGGTTATTCGCGGCGTCGACGCTTGCGCTATAAATGTGGGAACTTGCGTAGACGTCAAGGTCGTGCCCTTGGTAAAAGCTCAATTGAGGGCGTATCAGACGCCCGGCATCCGGCCTGGCGAGTAGTAATATCGCGTCAAGGGACCGATCTCGCCGGGGTTGAAAACTAATGTTGAGGCCAAGTGCCGACTGCAAGGATGATTTTCGTCGTTCGCTTACATCGACGCCAAGCAAGCTTCGAATCTCTCTTGAAAAATCAACCGCACCCTCAAAATAAATTTGATCTCGGCTAATTTTGCCGCCAAGACTCAGCCAATGCGCTCGAAAACTTTCGAAATAACGGACGCTCCAATTTTGATTGGGACGAAGTGTAGCGATCGTTCGGTGTCCTTCCTGAAACATCTTTTGCGCGACAGTGTTGGCTTCGTTTTCTGGGGAAAAGTCGAAATGCGTTAGATTAGAATTCGGACGATAGCCTGGATTATCAGGCGTGCCGAGCATTAGCGTAGGCGTTGAGCCCGTGGCAATGTCAGACACATAACGTGCGGCATCACGACCCAATGGCCCAACAATAAAATCGATACCAGAAAGAGCTGCGTTTTCGTAGTAGCGTCCTGCCAAGCTTGTGTCGGCACCCGTATCGATCAACCGAACGTTTGGCTTGCGTGGGCTGGGGTCGTTGCGTTGTGCGTCACGGAAGCCCTCTTCAACGGCGAGTGCAGAGCTTGAAAATCGGGAAGACATGGGTAGGAGCAGTGCAATATTTCGAGGCGCGTTTGGTCCCCATGAAGGCGTTTGTAGCATTTTGTACGATGTGCCGGACATATAGGTGGTAGCGTATGGCGACACGTTAATAGCTGCGTACGATTCGGTTAGCCGGTTGAGTACTTCTGGGCTCACGCTATTGGCGCGAATGTCTGCGATTTGCGCAAAGTCGAGGCTGTCAATGATCAGGCGTATTTGCTGCTGATTTTGAGAACGTGCGAGTGTGTTGTTGAGGTAGCGTTCGTGATTAACCAGGCTGTTTAGAGCGTCAGCGATTCTACCTAGACGGTATTCCAAAAAGCCGCGCAGGCGCCAATATTTTTGTAGTTCGTCCCGCTGCTCAATATTTTGCAGAGTGATCTGTTGTACGTATCGCCAAGCGGCTGTGTAATCGGCATTTCGATAACGAGCGGTGGCGAGTAGTATGCGGTAGGTCTGCCGATCTGAAAATTGCAGTGATGCTTGTGAGATTTCAGACAATACATTGGACGCGGTTAAGGTCTTGCCCGAGTACATCAGTAGCCCGGCTGCCTCTAGTTGTGTTTTAGCTTTACGCCCACCGGACATGTATCGTGCTTCATTAATTTTGTTTTGCGCCAGTATGGTAGGGTCATCCTGCGTCTCAGGTGGAGCTCCTTGTTCACTTGATTCAAGGATTTGCTGTTCCGGTGCTTTGACTACGGTAATTTCTGGATGAGTTGATTGCCCGTCGCGTGGAGTGCTTTCGCAGGCGCTGAGAATAAGACCGAGGACGATCGTGATGAGTGCGCGGGCGTAAGCTGCGATAATGTCAGCGCGATTAGAGTTTGACGAAATGTGGATCAATGGATGTTTATGAGCCAAAGTAAAGTGTTTTAGTATAACGAGTGTCTGCGATTATGCCCAAGGTTGGAGTGTTATATATTGTTGCAACGCCAATTGGTAATGTTGGTGATATTAGCGAACGCGCGTGCGAGACGCTATCGAAAGTAGCCTTAGTTCTGGCCGAGGATACTCGACATAGCGGTAGTTTGCTAAAACGTTTGGGTATCAAGGCGAAGTTGCATTCCTATCACCAACACAATGAAGAGCCCAGATCCTCCTGGGCTATAGAGCGTTTGCTCGAAGGGAGCGATATTGCCTTGATTAGTGATGCAGGCACGCCGTTGTTAAGTGACCCGGGATTTCGTCTGGTGCATAGTGCGCACGATCATGGCGTGCGGGTTGAGCCCATTCCAGGCCCATCATCTCCAATAGCGGCTCTTTCTGCTGCAGGCTTACCGTCGGACCGATTCTTTTTTGAGGGCTTTTTACCATCGAAAGCATCCAGCCGTCGTGCCCGGCTTTCTGCGCTACGCGGGTTTCAGTACACACTGGCTTTCCTTGAATCACCGCATCGTATTTCGGCTTGCATTCAGGACATGGTTGACGTTTTTGGTGAAGCTCGAGAAGCGGTGATTGCGCGGGAGTTAACCAAACTACATGAGACGATATACAAAGACAGTCTAGGTGGACTTGTCAAATGGTTACAGGCTGATCAACAGCGAACCAGAGGGGAATTTGTCATATTGGTTGGGGGCGCGGAACCCGAAGTGCAGAGTCAGCAAGAGACCGATGAACTGTTGAATATTTTGTTGGCCGAGTTGGGAGCGAAGCAGGCGGCCGCGGTCGCGGCAAAGATTTCCGGTAAAAAAAGAAACCAGCTCTACCAACGTATATTGGAGTTGAGCGAATAAAATTACCATCGTGAAAATGTCTCAAAGCAAAGCTTTTGTATAGCCATGCAAAGGGTTAAAATGCGCTTCGAGTCAGCTGGGCAATCGCTCTAACCATAAGGTTAGGGAGGAAAGTCCGGGCTCCGCAGGGCAGGGTGCCAGGTAACGCCTGGGCGATGTGAATCGATGGAAAGTGCCACAGAAAATATACCGCCAACGTGCTGGTCATGTTGGTAAGGGTGAAATGGTGCGGTAAGAGCGCACCGCATCACTGGTAACAGTGGTGGCAGGGTAAACCCCACCTGGAGCAAGACCAAATAGGAATCCTAAAGGCGCTGCCCGCGCTGGATTCGGGTAGGTTGCTTGAGGCATTTGGCGACAAATGTCCCAGATGAATGGTTGTCCAAGACAGAACCCGGCTTATAGGCTGGCTCATTTTTTTGATTTGATGTTTATATTGTTTCTATTCAGTAGTTAAATGAAGGAAAGCCCAATAATAATACTATTCAGTTGCTTGGGCTGCGCACTTAAAGTGGTTTATTGATAAGCGCTCCAAATTCATCTTAAGTCTTTGATGTAAAAGCAAGTTTTTATCTTGACTTGGCTTTACAGGTCACTATAGTGGCATATTGTGGCATATTGTGGTGAATAGTGTCAGTAAGTGTCTATAATCTAATGGGAAGTGTGAAAAAATGTTTCGCGGTGTAAATAGTATGAATTTGGATGCGAAAGGGCGTTTTGTAATGCCTAATCGTTATCGGGATTTATTGCAACAATCTTCGGCTGGCAGTGTGGTTGTCACGGTTAGCCCACAAGAGCGATGCTTGTGGCTGTATCCGCTATCTGGGTGGGATGACGTAGAAAGGAAGGTGGTGGCGTTGTCCAGTTTTGATGCGCGCGCCCAACGACTTAAGCGAATGCTTATTGGTCATGCCACTGATGTGGATCTGGATGGCACTGGTCGTGTGTTGCTGTCAGGACCGCTCCGCGAATTTGCAGGCTTGGGCAAAAAGATTGTCGTGATTGGGCAGGGCAATAAGTTTGAGATTTGG
>JABJKL010000126.1 GCA_018660405.1 Pseudomonadota bacterium
ACTTGAACCATCGCCATAAACCATCTTAATTAACTTGCTACCGCGCCTGCGCGCAAGAATGGCCGGGCGACCCGCGGCGAGCGTTGGCTTGTGCACATAATATTCATCGGGGTTTACGGAGCCCTGCACCACACACTCCCCCAAACCCCACGATGAGGTAATAAATACAATCTCGTCAAAGCCGGTCTCGGTATCGACAGAAAACAGTACACCACTGGCGCCGATATCGCTGCGCACCATTCGCTGTATACCGGCCGACAGGGCAACTTCAGAGTGTTTAAATCCTTGATGTACTCGATAAGAGATAGCGCGGTCATTGTATAAAGAAGCGAACACTTGTTTAATTCGAAGCAACACATCATCAATACCAACAACATTCAGGAATGACTCCTGCTGACCGGCAAATGAAGCTTCGGGCAAATCTTCTGCGGTAGCCGATGATCGTACGGCAAGCGATAGCTCGCCGCCGGTTTCTTCTATCATTTGACCGTAAGCACCACGCACCGCAATTTCTAATTCTTCCGGCAAGGAGGCGCCAATAACCCAATTGCGAATCTCTGCGCCTACGCTAGCCAGCGCTCTCACATCGGCAACATCCAGTGAAGCCAATTTTTTATTAATCTTGTCCTTTAAGCCGCTTTGCTCCAAAAATAACCAAAAAGCGTCTGCCGTCGTTGCAAACCCGTTAGGCACCCCTATGCCCGCAGAAGAGAGATTTTGGATCATCTCACCAAGCGAGGCATTTTTACCGCCAACAACGCCGACGTCGTTCATACCTACGTGGCTAAACCAAAGGACGTAATCAGTCATGGAAAGGTTCCTGAAGAAATAATTCAATGCAGCGCGGGGTTGCTCATTTTAATGACGCATCGCCCGACCACAAGCTTAATTTTCACTTAACAAGATAATTAGGTGCAAAGAGCCTTAACTCGCTACAATTCAAACTCAATAACAATTTCTGATCTACCTACTATGACTAAAAGATTCGTTTTCGTTATTTCCGACCGAACCGGCATCACAGCTGAAGCGCTCGGCCACAGCTTGTTGAGCCAATTCCCGAGCGTGGACTTTAAAACCGAAACCCTGCCTTTCGTGGACAACGAGCTTAAAGCCAACAAGGTGGCCGAGCAAATAAATCAGATAATCAAGGAAAAAGGTAGCGCACCGCTTATTTTCGCGACCATAGTCGATGATGATATCCGCAAAATTATTGCTGATTGCGACGCCGTGTTCTTTGATCTTTTTGATACATTTATCGGCCCATTGGAAGCCGCCCTGGGCATTGACTCCTCGCACTCAGTTGGGCAATCGCATGGAGTAACCGACTTAAATGAGTACTCCTCTCGCATCAGCGCAGTGAATTATTCAATGGCTACTGATGACGGTGTGGAGGTCGATCACTACCAATCCGCCGATATTATCGCGATCGGCGTATCTCGCACAGGTAAAACACCTACCTGTTTATACCTTTCACTGCACTACGGCCTGTTTGCAGCAAACTACCCATTGATCGAAGATGATCTTAAATCTGGCAAGCTGCCAGACTCACTCGCCGCACATCAAGACAAACTGTTTGGCCTAACGATCGAGCCTTTTCGATTGCAACAAATCCGCCAGGAACGCTATAACCGCGATAGTTACGCCAGCGCCAAACAATGCCAATGGGAAGTGGCACAAGCCGAAGCGCTATATAGAAAATATAAGCTGCCGTTTATAAACACGACGCAGATGAGTATTGAGGAAATTGGCACAACCATCATGCATAAGGCTGGATTGAAGCGAAAAATTTAGTGTAGTGTATTAAACAGCTTACTTTCCTTTTACTCGAAATATTCGAGAAATTCCATTGCTTATACAACTCGAACGGACGCTTGTTGCTGATACCACTGATAGGTTCGAGCCAAACCCTGTTCCAGAGAAATAGCCGCTTGCCAACCTAATTGCGTCAATTTGGATACGTCGAGCAGTTTACGGGGTGCGCCATCGGGCTTACTCGCATCAAAAACGACTTGCCCTTGATAGCCAACGACATTCGAAATTATCTTTGCAAGCTGCGCTATAGATACATCAACACCCGCTCCGATATTTATATGAGCGTTCATTTGATCCACACTCTTGTCGTGCACACTTTTTGGTAAGTTCATAACGAATACCGCTGCAGTAGCGAGATCATCTACATTAATGAACTCACGCCTTGGCTTACCACTGCCCCACACCGTGACCGTTGACTGATTATCCACTTTAGCTTGATGAAACCGACTCATAAGCGCGGCAACAACATGTGAGTTTTCAGGATGAAAATTATCGCCAATGCCATAAACGTTGGTCGGCATCGCACTACGAAAATCGGTACCATATTGCCGGTTATACGACTCACACATTTTTATGCCCGCTATTTTTGCCACCGCATAGGGTTCATTGGTCGGTTCCAAAGGGCCAGATAGCAATGCTGTTTCCTGCATAGGTTGTTCCGCCAATCGGGGGTAGATGCATGAAGACCCTAAAAATAATAATTTTTGCGTACGCGAAACATAGGCCTGGTGAATAATGTTCGTCTGAATAACCAGGTTTTGATAAATAAAATCTGCCGGGTAGGTATTATTTGAAAGAATCCCCCCAACCTTGGCAGCTGCCAGATAAACCTGGTCTGGCTTTTCAGACTGAAAAAAATCGGCTACCGCCTGCTGATTCGTGAGATCTAATTCTGCACGGCTACGCGTAACCAATTGGATTGAACCGTTTTGACCTAAACTATTGGCCTCGAGAAAACGCTGAATAGCCGAGCCAACCATACCATTGTGGCCCGCAATGAATATCTTTTCAGGATTAGCCGACATACACAATTATGCTTTTCTTAGCACACCGCTCACGCCCATTTCACAACTCTATTCACGATTGCGACTCACGGCAAAACCCTCTCTTTTTAGAAGCGCGTGGCGTTTGGCCTGATCGAGATCGTGGGCAACCATTTCTTTGATCATCTCTTCTATACTGATCTCAGGTTCCCAACCCAACTTCTGTTTCGCTTTTCCAGGATCACCGAGCAAAGATTCCACCTCAGCCGGGCGAAAATATCGGGGATCAACTTTCACGATCTCCTGCCCTTTGCGAACATGATCTGTTGCTTCTCCAACCACATCCCCGACAATACCCACTTCGTTGACACCTTCACCGCTCCAGCTAAGCGATAGGCCTATGCATTGAGCGGCCATTTCTATGAGCTGACGCACCGAATATTGCTCACCAGTGGCTATAACAAAATCTTCGGGTTGCTCTTGCTGGAGCATCAGCCATTGCATACGCACATAATCCTTCGCGTGCCCCCAATCACGCAATGCGCTTAGATTACCCATGTAAATACACGATTCAAACCCTTGCACGATATTAGCCAAGCCACGAGTTATTTTTCGCGACACAAAGGTTTCACCGCGGCGCTCAGACTCATGATTAAACAAAATGCCGTTACAGGCATACATTCCGTAAGCTTCGCGATAATTAACCGTTATCCAGTAGGCATATAATTTTGCCACCGCATAGGGCGAACGCGGGTAAAAAGGTGTTGTTTCGGATTGCGGAGTTTCCTGAACAAGACCGTAAAGCTCAGATGTAGAGGCCTGATAGAAACGAGTTTTTTTCTCGAGTTTGAGAAACCTGATCGCCTCCAACATTCGCAATGCACCTAATGCGTCGGTGTCAGCCGTATATTCCGGGGACTCAAACGAAACCGCAACGTGAGATTGCGCACCTAAATTGTATACCTCATCAGGTTCAATCTCGCTAATAATACGCGTGAGATTAGAACTATCGGTCAAATCCCCATAATGCAGAACGAAATCTCGACTGGAAATATGCGGATCCTGATAAATATGGTCGACACGCTCGGTATTAAACGAAGAAGCTCGTCGTTTAATACCATGAACCTCATAGTCTTTTTCGAGTAGAAATTCTGCCAAATAAGAACCATCTTGGCCTGTTATCCCGGTAATCAATGCAGTTCTGCTGGCCATATTCCGTCAAGCAAATTCTAAGACTTAAAAAATAGTGAGACGAATTCTCGCATTAGCTTATTACCAGATCAATCTTTCCGCAGGCAATTGGGCTAATCTTGTAAGTTCGCTAACTCGTCACACCCCGTTATTTAATGATTTTGCGCCGATCCACCTTCATGAGAATATTCCGGTACCAACTTGCACAACACTCCACGCAACCGACTTGACTCTGCAGCGCTAACTTGCTCTATAAGCACATCCACATCTTCCCGAACTTTGCCTGCTTTAATATTCCTGTTAGCCGCGAGCAACAGTTTCTCATAATCGGTATCGGTCAACACTTCATCGGCATAAAACAACTCTTCCTCAAGCTTTTCACCAAGCCGCAAACCGGTGAAGGTAATTTCTACATCCACACCCGGCGTCTTACCATGTAGCTTAATCAACTGCTCGGCCAAATAAGCCACATTAACGGGTTCGCCCATATCCAACACATAAATGCGGCCGTCTTCACCCACCACGTTGGCTTGCAGTATCAATTGGCAAGCCTCAGTAATAGTCATGAAGTAGCGCGTCATATCCGGGTCGGTAACGGTTACCGGCCCACCCTTTTCAATCTGTTTAACAAATTTGGGCACAACACTGCCGGCGCTACCCAATACGTTACCAAACCGAACAGTGAGTATGCGCGTTTTGGTTTGCTCAGCCACCGCCTGGCAATACATCTCGGCAGCCCTTTTACAGGCTCCCATCAAGCTGGAAGGGTTTACCGCTTTATCGGTTGATATCAGCAAAAACGACTCTGCACCAGCATCAATTGCTGCATCTACAATATACTTGGTGCCAACAATATTATTTTTGATGGCCTCACGTACTTGTCCCTCCAATAAGGGCACGTGTTTGTATGCAGCGGCATGAAACACAGCGTCGGGCGAGTATTTATCAAACACCTGGATGACCAAAACAGCGTCGCATATATCACCTAACACGCAACGTAATTCAAGCTCTGAAAAATTCTCAGCCAGTTCTTCTTGAATGGCATAAAGGTTGTATTCACTTTGTTCGAACAACACCAATTCTTTTGGGCGAACCGCCGCTATTTGACGGCATAACTCAGATCCGATCGAACCACCTGCGCCAGTAATCAAAACGACCTTGGTCTCGATATTATGACTAATGCTTTGCCAATCCAAATCAACGGGATCTCTGCCAAGAAGATCTTCAATGCGCACATTACGCAGGTCGGTTATGCTAACTTTACCCGTCAGGAGCTCATGCACACCCGGCAACGTGCGGTACGCCACTTTGGCATCACCACATAAATCAACAATGCGTTGCATCTGTTCATCTGACGCACTGGGAACCGCAATCAATACCAAATCTATCGCCCAACGATCAACCAGCGCCCCGATACCCACGATATCACTGGCGACAGGAACACGGCGAATGCTATTTCCTATTTTGGATTCGTCATCGTCGACAAACGCAACGACATTGTACCGTTCGGGAAAGTTTCTTCGCAGGTCACGCTCGAGTTGCTCGCCAGCTGAACCCGCTCCGACGATGAGCACTTTTTTACCGGCGGTTCGACTGGCGAAGTGCTGGTCTTTTAGCAGGCGATAACCCATCCTGAAACTGGCCATCGCCACGGCTAATATCATCCCGTATAACACAAACACTGATCGCGGTATTTGCTCCAGGCGGACCACCAAAAATAACGCCAGCGCAACCAATAAAACTCCAAAAAAAACGGACTTAATCAGTAAAGAAAGGTCGGGCAGCGATACGAATCGCCACTCACTCCGATGCACGCCAAACCACACGTAAGAACACAATTGCATGCCTATAACCAAGGGCAGTACGTTAATTGCTTGCGCCAGAAAGAGCTCGGGGATTTCTGCCATGTTGTAACGCAACCAGTAACCGAGAAACCAGGCCACAGGAATCAGCAGGGTATCGATTAATACAACCCGCCACCGAAAAGGCAGGGTTCGCAAATTGTTTAGAAGGTTCTCGAACACGTCGGGTTATTTATTGTCTTGTATACCTTAATTGCGACCTGAGTTGCGACCTGATTAAAACATCAGATTAATACTGGGTTTGCTGAGCAGGTTACAGAATTCGGCTAGAAATTTACACGAGATAATTGACTAGATTATACAGGGAGATTGCCTTGGAGCTAGGTCGATGCGATAGTTCGACCATTATATTCCCTCTATTAGTCATGCAACAAATACTCAACCCTTATCTGATTTTTCTGCTGCACGTGATCATCTCAAGCTCACTTACCTACTGGGCGCTATGGAAGCGCTTTTCGCTGGATGCTGCAAATGAACGCTCATCACATACCGGCAGCATTCCAAGCGCGGGTGGCGTGGGTATCGTCGTTAGCATAATTACCGGATTAGTTTACTTAATGCCCAATTATTGGCCGCTAATAATTGGGCTAGTGATTATCGCCGGGGTATCGGTAGTAGACGATATTCGCTCAAGTAGTAAGCGACTGCGAATATCTTTTCAATTTGCGGCTGCGCTGCTAATCGCGTCTTTTGCGGAACCATTATTGGATAAAAGTACGGTCGTGTGGCTACACACGCTGGTCGCCATTGTGTGGATGGTAGGGTTAAGCAACGCATTTAACTTCATGGACGGCCTCGATGGGTTTGCGGGTAGTACAGCCCTTATCGCTAGCGTCTTTTTAGCAATCATCGGCAATATTTTACAATTCGATTCAGCTTTTTGGCTAGGCACCGTAATGGCCGCCTCCAATATTGGGTTTTTAATATTCAACTGGCCGCCAGCCAAAGTTTTTATGGGTGATGTGGGTAGTGCTTCTCTGGGCTTCATATTCGCAGCTACGGCCGTTTTGTTCGTACCGACGATGCCGTGGTGGGTAATTCCAATGCTACTGCTGCATTTTATTATCGATACCTCATTCACTATGATTCGCCGATTGCTGGCAGGGGAAAATATTACGCAGGCTCACCGCTCGCACATATATCAACTGCTTAATCGATCAGGTTGGTCGCATACTCAACTGAGCATGCTAACGATAATGCTGAGTATTCTGCAAGGCGCTGCTGCCGTTATAATTCTGTTGTTGGAACAAACACAGCAGATGGTAGTTCTGGCGAGTTTTGTTTTGGTCTATCTAATCACGGCCTTTTTTGTTTTCAACGGTGCGAAACGCCGGGGGCTACTTGATTGAATTCCCGTTGCAAAAAAATGCCTGGCGCACAATCCATTGCCCGCCAGGCATCGATTCGGAACCGTCACTTAAAAGCTGATGGTCCCACTACAGGCTTGACTGAATCCGGAGCTTCACTCCGCCGAATCATCCTTGATTCAAAATTCATCCTCACCTGCTGTCTGGTTGACTCATCCTTAACCTTGGAAGAGCGACCTGACAAGTGCATCTTAGGAGTTACCGTAAGTGCTGTCTTCACCCGCCCGGGTGAAATTTGTGAATTACTAAAAATAATATAAGCGAATTATCGATATTCGCTGCTTTCGACTATAATCGCGCGCCAACTAGTTGTAGTGCATTAAACAAACCACGCGAAACAAATTTAATGACGGACTTGCCAAAAGAAGTGGCGCGCAGAAAAACCTTTGCGATCATTTCGCATCCGGATGCGGGTAAAACGACCATTACGGAGCGACTATTGCTGTCTGGCGGTGCCATTCAAATGGCGGGTAATGTTAAGGCTCGAAAATCCGGCCGCCACGCAACTTCGGATTGGATGGAAATGGAAAAACAGCGCGGTATTTCCATTACCTCTTCGGTAATGCAGTTCGAATACAGTGGCAAAGTTATCAATCTTCTCGACACCCCGGGCCATGCTGACTTTTCCGAGGACACTTATCGAACACTGACCGCAGTTGACTCTGCCTTGATGGTGATCGATATCGCCAAAGGTGTTGAAGAACGCACCATCAAACTGATGGACGTTTGTCGGTTGCGTGATACTCCAATTATGACCTTTGTGAACAAGATGGATCGCGAAGGCAGGGACCCCATAGAAGTGATGGACGAAGTCGAGTCGGTTTTAAACATTCGCTGCGCACCGTTAACCTGGCCGATAGGAATGGGCAGGGGTTTCGTCGGCATCTATCGGCTCTATGACGACACGGTACATTTATTCGCCGGTCGCGGCGGTCGCGAAACAGATACGCTAATTAAGGGGCTTGACAGCAAAGCCCTCGATCAGGAGCTCGGGACGCTCGCGAGCGAACTGAGAGATGAGCTGGAGCTGGTCGTCGGTGCAAGTCACGACTTTGATCCAAAGGCCTATTTGGACGGTACTTTAACGCCAGTGTTTTTTGGTTGCGCGTTGTCCAATCTCGGCGTTACTGAATTGATGGACAATTTCGTTAAATACGCACCCGCGCCAATCGGCCGTGCAACCGAGACCCGGATGGTCAGCGCGGATGAACCTAAACTAACCGGTTTCGTTTTCAAAATTCAGGCCAATATGGATCCTTCTCACCATGACCGAATCGCCTTCATGCGGATTACCTCAGGACAGTTCACCAAAGGCAAGAAGATGCGGCATGTTCGAATCGGCCGAGACATTACGATTAATAACGCCATCAGTTTTATGGCCGCACGCCGTGAGCAAACAGAAGATGCCTGGGCGGGTGATATTCTGGGCTTGCATAACCACGGCACTATTCAGATTGGTGATACATTTACCGAAGGTGAGGAGCTAAAATTCACCGGCATCCCGAATTTCGCGCCGGAGCTATTCCGAAGAGTACGTTTGCGCGACCCACTAAAAGCCAAAGCCTTACAGAAAGGCTTGGTTCAACTAAGTGAAGAAGGCGCGACCCAGGTGTTTCGTCCACTCATCTCAAACGACATGGTGCTCGGTGCGATAGGGATATTACAGTTTGATGTGGTAGCGCATCGATTGCAGAACGAATACAACGTTGAATGCGCGTTCGAAGCTGTCCAGGTTGCGACGGCCCGCTGGTTGGCCTTTCCTGACGTAAAAATGGAACAGGAGTTTCGTCGTAAAAACCAAAGCAATCTGGCGCTGGACGGAGCAGAAAATCTAACTTACGTGGCGCCGAATATGGTCAATCTTCAGTTGGCTCAGGACCGGTGGCCTGACGTAGCATTTCGTGCAACAAGAGAAGTTTGATGTAGAAGTTTTTCCCTAATCTAACCTTTATCCACTTGACCAAAATCAAGCTCAACCGGGGTAGATCGACCAAAGATAGAAACAGCAACACGCAGTTTCGATTTTTCGTAATTAACGTCTTCTACGGTACCGTTGAAGTCCGCAAACGGCCCGTCGACAACTCGAACCAGTTCCCCAGGTTGAAAAGAAAATTTGGGTCGGGGTTGCTCAGCACCTATTTTCACCTGCTGCAAAATGCCTTCGGCCTCAGCATCAGTCAATGGTGCTGGCTTGGTTAAAGTGCCACCGATAAACCCTGAAACACGTGGTACGTTTTTTACCAAATGCCAGCTTTCGTCATTCAGATCCATTTGCACGAGTACGTAACCTGGGAAAAACTTACGCTCACTGGTGCGTTTTTGGCCATTTTTCATTTCCACCACTTCTTCGGTAGGAACTAAAATTTCTCCAAAGAACTCTTCCATTCCGTTGCGCTCTATATGTTCAAGTAGAGCGCGCTGAACGTGTTTTTCGTAACCAGAGAACGCTTGAACCACAAACCATTTCTTATCCATTAAGCGACACCTAATATCCAATCGTAGATAGCGTTATACACAACCCGATCAAAAATCCATAACAACAGGCCCAAAATGATGACCATTACCAACACCATACCCGTACTCTGGATAGTCTCTTTGCGCGTTGGCCAAAACATTTTTCGTAATTCAGCCCGCGATCCTTTGCCGAAATCCAGCAGTAACCGCCCCTGGTCTGTGGTAAGAAAGGCTCCCACACCCAAAGCAACGGCAAGCACAACAGCCCCACCACGCATATACCCAGGAACGTCATCAGGCAAATAATAGAAAGTCCACACGCCTACGGCGACCAGTGCGACAGCTAATACAAATTTGGGAATATTCACAATATTATTTATCTCTTGTTCAATAACCTGTTCTATTTGGGCTTGGCTTACTAGTTTAAATCGAGAGTTAATCGATGGCAGGCCAGGAGGGAATCGAACCCCCAACCTGCGGTTTTGGAGACCGCCGCTCTGCCAATTGAGCTACTGGCCTTCGTTAACTCTATATTTTCTACTCACGTAACCTTTAATTGCTACTAATTACAATTGTTCTTAAAATGGTAATAAGGTTGCCCATGCTACCTTAACCCATCTACTAGTTAATACTCTATACTGTTAATTCTTACTCGAAGATTTTCGCTACAACACCCGCACCTACGGTACGCCCACCTTCTCGTATCGCAAAGCGCAAGCCTTCGTCCATCGCAATCGGGGCAATCAACTCAACCTTCACTTTTACATTGTCGCCCGGCATCACCATCTCTACACCTTCTGGCAACTCAACCGCTCCCGTTACATCCGTCGTGCGAAAGTAAAACTGGGGTCGATAACCTTTAAAGAACGGCGTATGACGTCCACCTTCCTCCTTACTCAATACATACACTTCCGCTTCAAACTTGGTGTGTGGGTTAATCGATCCAGGCTTGGCCAATACCTGACCACGCTCGATATCTTCTCGCTTGGTGCCGCGCAGTAATATACCCACGTTATCACCCGCTCGACCTTCGTCCAGCAGCTTGCGGAACATCTCAACACCCGTCACCGTGGTCTTCTCGGTGGCTTTAACACCTACAATCTCGATCTCTTCACCGACTTTAACAATACCGCGTTCAATACGACCCGTGGCTACCGTACCACGACCCGAGATTGAGAATACGTCTTCAACCGGCATCAAAAAGTCACCATCAATCGCCCGCTCTGGCTCTGGAATGTATTCATCCAGGGTCTTGCCCAGCTCAAGGATCTTCTCAACGTAAGTCGCATCGCCTTCCAGCGCCTTAAGCGCTGAACCAATAATAATCGGTGTGTCATCACCTGGAAATTCGTAACTGTCCAGCAGCTCACGAACTTCCATCTCAACGAGTTCCAGTAACTCTTCATCATCAACCATGTCCGCCTTGTTCAGGAACACAACGATGTACGGCACACCTACTTGACGAGCCAATAAAATGTGCTCTCGGGTCTGAGGCATCGGACCATCAGCGGCTGAACACACCAGAATCGCGCCGTCCATCTGCGCAGCACCGGTAATCATGTTCTTTACATAATCCGCGTGACCTGGGCAATCAACGTGCGCATAGTGACGAGCTTCTGTTTCATACTCAACGTGAGCCGTTGCGATGGTAATACCACGCTCGCGTTCTTCGGGCGCATTATCAATATCAGCAAAGGCTTTGACTTCCGTGCCACCGTAAGTCTCGGAAAACACCTTCGTCATCGCCGCCGTTAACGTCGTCTTGCCATGGTCTACGTGACCAATCGTTCCTACATTCACATGCGGCTTATTTCTTTCAAATTTTTCCTTGGACATTTATCTAGCCTCGCTCTTGCTTTTACTTTTTACTTAATTAAATACGGTTATCAATAGCGCTGGAAACATTACCAGGCGCCGGCAAATATTTTGCAAACTGCATAGTGTATACCGCTCGCCCTTGAGTGGCTGACCGTAATGAGGTTGCATAACCAAACATTTCAGCCAGCGGAACTTCCGCGTGAATACTCTTACCAGACGGCGTATCTTCCATACCAAGAATCACCCCTCGGCGTGAATTTAAATCTCCATTCACATTGCCCATGTAATCTTCAGGCGTACTCACCTCAACATCCATAACGGGCTCTAACAACTCGATTCCAGCATTACGTGCGCCTTCACGGAAACAGTTACTGCCAGCGACCTTAAAGGAAAATTCAGATGAATCCACATCGTGAAAAGAACCATCAAATAACGATACTTTGACATCGATAACCGGGTAACCGGCGATCACACCCGATTCCATTGCTTCCTGAACACCTTTTTTAACCGCAGGAATAAATTCTTTTGGAATAGCACCACCTTTGATTTCGTCAATAAACTCGAAACCCTTGCCACGTTCTTGCGGTTCCAAACGCAAGAACACATGCCCGAACTGACCACGACCACCCGACTGCTTGGCATATTTATGTTCCTGCTCAATGCTTTTACTAATGCTCTCTCGAAAGGCCACCTGCGGTTTACCAACATTGGCCTCTACACTAAACTCGCGCTTAAGACGATCAACAATGATATCCAGATGTAATTCACCCATACCTGAAATGATTGTCTGGCCGGACTCTTCGTCAGAGTGCACACGAAATGATGGATCTTCCTGAGCTAACTTACCTAAAGCGACAGACATCTTATCCTGGTCGGCTTGAGTTCGGGGCTCCAGAGCTTGAGAAATCACTGGCTCAGGAAACTCCATACGCTCCAAAACAACAACATCGTTAGCGGCACACAGCGTGTCACCGGTAGTAACATTCTTGATACCAACGGCCGCTGCTATATCACCCGAACGAACTTCTTTTATGTCTTCACGATTATTGGAATGCATCTGCAACAACCGGCCAACGCGTTCCTTTTTGCCCTTGGCCGAATTATATATATTGTCACCGGCTTTCATCACACCCGAATAAACACGAAAAAAGATCAACTGCCCAACATAAGGGTCAGTTGCGATCTTAAAAGCCAACGCAGCAAACGGTTCCGTATCATCTGAAGCACGTTCAATAATGGTTTCGTTGTCACCTTCCGGATGGCCTTGAATAGCCGGCACATCAATCGGCGCAGGCAAAAAATCGATCACCGCATCTAACAGGGCCTGAACACCTTTATTCTTAAAGGCCGAGCCACACAATACACAGACAATTTCATTCGCCAGGTTACGCGCACGTAAACCCTGCTTAATTTCTTCTACGGAGAGCTCACCCGTTTGCAGATAAGCCTCCATCAACTCTTCAGATGCCTCAGCGGCTGCTTCAACCAGATGCTCGCGCATCGCTTTTGCTTCATCTTGAAGCTCAACCGGTATGTCGCGCTCTTCAAACTTTGCGCCCAGTGATGCGTCATCCCAATAAATAGCACGCATCTTTATTAGATCGACCAAACCCTCAAAATTATCTTCCGCTCCGATAGGCAGTTGAATCGGAACTGGATTGGCACCCAGGCGCTCCGACAATTGAGCAACAACGCGCGGGAAATCAGCACCAACACGATCCATCTTATTAACAAAAGCGATTCGGGGAACACCGTATTTGTTTGCTTGACGCCAAACTGTCTCGGACTGTGGTTCAACACCACCCACCGCACAGAATACAGCTATTGCACCATCTAACACGCGCAAAGAACGTTCAACTTCAATCGTGAAATCAACGTGCCCAGGGGTATCGATAATATTAATGCGGTGCTCAGGGTAATTCGCCGCCATACCGTTCCAAAAGCATGTTGTAGCCGCTGAGGTAATAGTAATGCCACGCTCCTGCTCTTGCTCCATCCAATCCATGGTCGCGGCACCATCATGCACCTCACCCATTTTGTGCGACAAACCGGTATAGAACAAGATACGCTCAGTGGTCGTCGTTTTACCCGCATCGATATGCGCCATGATTCCGATATTTCGGTAGCGATCGATCGGAGTTGTGCGAGCCACGGTCATAACCTCTATATTCAGGCGTAATTAAGGTTAGAAACGGAAGTGAGAAAATGCTTTGTTGGCTTCCGCCATACGATGCACATCTTCACTTTTCTTGACGGCACCGCCGCGTTTATCAGCGGCATCCAACAATTCGCCAGCCAGGCGTTGCATCATGGATTTTTCACCTCGGCCTCGGGCAGACTCAACAACCCAGCGCATAGCTAACGCCATTCGGCGTGAGGCACGTACTTCAACAGGAACCTGGTAAGTTGCACCACCAACGCGCCGACTTTTAACTTCAACTACAGGTTTTACGTTTTCCAGAGCTTCGGTGAATACTTCCAACGGCTCTTTACTACTGCGTTCGCGGACCACATCAAGCGCTCCATATATGATTTTTTCAGCGATGGACTTTTTACCATCCACCATTAAAACGTTCACAAACTTTGCAAGTGTTACATCACCAAATTTAGGATCTGGCAATATCTCGCGCTTAGGAACTTCTCTTCTTCTAGGCATAACGCGCTCAGCTAAATAAGTAGTCGTAATCTGTAAAAGAGCTAAAGACGACTTACCGCCGGACATAGTCCGGAGTAACTCACCCAATAAATTGTTTTACCCGGTTTGGCCTTTAAAAAGCCAGATCAGGATTTTGGACGCTTGGCGCCGTACTTGGAACGGCCTTGGCGCCTTTCAGGTACACCTGACGTATCAAGTGCACCACGCACCGTGTGGTAACGAACACCTGGTAAATCTTTAACACGACCACCACGAATCAGTACCACCGAGTGCTCCTGTAGATTATGTCCTTCACCACCAATATAGGAAGTAACTTCAAATCCATTAGTCAAACGTACGCGAGCGACTTTACGCAAAGCCGAGTTCGGCTTTTTTGGCGTAGTGGTGTAAACACGGGTGCACACACCACGGCGTTGCGGACATGCCTGTAGGGCCGGTACATTTGATTTTTGCACCTGACGTTTACGAGGCTTTCTAACTAATTGATTTATTGTAGGCATAACGTACTACAGAAAAAAACCAGACCTTCCCGTAACCGGGCAGATCTGCTCAAAAGTGGCGCGATTCTAGGCATCTGCCCTGCCCATGTCAAGCTTGTATTTATAATGATTTCACAGGTGTTTCGTAAACCATTTTTTGCCGCTTATTAGAAGACACCAAAAATGACTCAGGCAACTCTCCAAAATCCCTGTTTTCAAAAAATGGAACCCTCTGAAATGGTCAAACACCCTACCCAATTCGCCCCAACAGCATTACACTTGTCCAGTACTCCTCAAGCTAAAATGCCTCATGAACTGCGAATGACTGATAGTTGTAATCACAAATTGAAATTTGAAGGCATTGACCCATTGTACAAACGTGCATTGATTGCCGTGATATTGATAAATGCCGTCATGTTTCTGGTTGAAATGGCTAGTGGTGTGCAAGCGCAGTCCCAGGCACTTAAAGCCGATGCACTGGACTTTCTTGGCGATTCTGCAACCTATGGATTAAGTCTCTGGGCCATTGGACGTGCTGTTTCAACCCGAGCCAATGCCGCGCTTGTCAAAGGGGTAAGCCTGTTATTCATGGCAGCCTGGGTTTTCGGTAGCACCCTTTATCAATTCATTTATTCGAGCATCCCAACCGCGCTAACGATGAGCACAATAGGTTTGCTCGCTTTTTTTGCCAATCTTGTCAGTGTAGTTCTATTAATGAAATACAGTGATGGGGATGCCAACGTACGCTCCGTATGGCTTTGCAGTCGCAACGACGCAATCGGTAATCTTATGGTTATTGTGGCAGGTATCGTAGTTTGGCAAACACAAAGCGCCTGGCCAGATCTCATTGCCGCCTGCATCCTGGCCTGCTTGTTTCTCTACTCTTCGATCAATATTATTCGCCAGGCACTCCAGGAAAAAGCACAAGCATCGACTTAGGCAGCCAATACTCCAGCAAGTTTAGTTTGATAGGACACATTCTACGAAAAAACCCCGGCCTCACATCGGAAAGCCGGGGCTATATTGTCAGTCAGTGACGCTGACGTTCCCAATAAACTTAGGCTTTTGCGACCTTAGGCTTTTGCAACATTGTCATCCCCTTCAACCGGAGTATCCAGATCAAACGATACATCCGCTGGCAGCGCCTCTTCATCAAAGTCCTCATCGGCTCCGGTGGCCAATAATGCTTCAAGCTCGGCGGCCTTGTCGTCGGCTTCTTTACGGCGTCGAACCCGATCTTCATGGTGGGCTAAACCGGTGCCAGCAGGGATCAGACGACCCACTATTACGTTCTCTTTAAGGCCCCGCAACCGATCGGTTTTACCACTAATAGATGCCTCAGTCAGCACGCGCGTCGTTTCCTGAAAAGATGCCGCAGAAATGAACGACTCGGTAGTCAACGATGCTTTGGTAATTCCTAGCAACACAGCCTCGTATTCACACAACACCTTATCTTCGTCGGCTGCCGCAAGCTCATCATTGATTGCGAGTACGCGGGCACGTTCGACTTGCTCACCTGGCAACAGTTGCGTATCGCCCGGTTTGGTGATGCATACTTTGCGCATCATCTGACGGACAATGACCTCAATGTGCTTATCGTTAATTTTCACACCCTGCAGTCGGTAGACATCCTGCACTTCATCCACGATATAATCGGTCAACGATTCTACGCCGCGCAAGGCCAAAATATCGGCTGCGACCAGTGCGCCATCTACAACCATTTCACCACGTTCAACCGTCTCGCCTTCAAATACAGTGATATTACGGGTCTTGGCTATTAAAGTTTCGACCGACTCACCCTTGGTATCAGTAATAACCAAACGAAATTTACCCTTGGTTTCCTTGCCGAAAGACACCACACCACTCGCGGTAGCAAGCATCGCCGGTTCTTTTGGCTTGCGCGCTTCAAACAACTCTGCGACGCGTGGTAGACCACCGGTAATATCACGGTTACCAGTAGACTCCTGCGGGATACGTGCCAATATATCTCCTTCACCGACCTTGGCTCCATCGCTAACCATAATCACCGAATTAGGAACCATCTGGTAACGCGCCGGAACATCGGTACCTGAAATCATCACAGGCTCACCCTTCTTGTCCACCAGTGTAATAATCGGCCGAATGTCGCGTGCAGTACCACGACGATCTTTAGGGTCAATAACGACATAGGAAGTCACTCCGGTGATTTCATCAGCTTGCTCGGTTACTGTGATTCCATCGGTGATATCGGTAAACTGAACTTTACCCGACACCTCGGTGACAATCGGGTGAGTATGCGGATCCCATGTCGCAATCATTTGCCCAGCGACAACTGAATCGCCATCTTTAACACTGAGTACAACTCCATAAGCTAGCTTATAACGCTCCTTATCACTACCGTGCTCATCCTGAACAATCAACTCACCTGAACGTGACACCACAACCGCATTACCATCGGAATTCGTTACATAGCGAACATCAACGAACTTAACGCTACCTTCGCTCTTCACCTCGATATTGGATACCGCCGCAGCACGTGATGCCGCGCCACCAATATGGAAAGTCCGCATGGTAAGCTGTGTACCTGGCTCGCCAATACTCTGCGCAGCAACCACTCCTATAGCTTCGCCGCGATTCACCATATGACCACGACCAAGATCACGGCCATAACATTGGGCGCATAAGCCAAAACGCGCGTCGCAGGTCACTGGCGAACGAACAAACAACCCGTCGATATTGTTCTCCTCAATCAGATCAAACAATTTTTCGTCGACCATGGTGCCATTTTCAAGCAACACGCTGTCGTCGATCTTACTATGCACATCGCCCTGCACAACACGACCCAACACACGATCACGTAACGGAATAACCACGTCGCCACCTTGTACCAATGCCTTACGCAGAACTCCGCGCTCGGTGCCGCAATCCCCATCAACAATCACCAGATCCTGACAAACGTCGACCAATCGACGAGTCAAGTAACCCGAGTTTGCCGTTTTTAGTGCGGTATCGGCCAATCCCTTACGCGCGCCATGGGTTGAAATAAAGTAATGAGATACGTTTAAACCCTCACGGAAATTAGCGGTAATCGGTGTTTCAATAATTGAGCCATCGGGCTTCGCCATCAATCCGCGCATACCCGACAATTGGCGAATTTGGGCGTGCGATCCGCGGGCACCAGAATCCGCCATCATGTAGATAGAGTTGAAC
>JABJKL010000074.1 GCA_018660405.1 Pseudomonadota bacterium
TCGCGCTTACTAAAATGATGCCGGCAAACTTTCCAGCTAGCTGGGACAAGCTGCTATCCAACCAGTTGCCCTGATGATTGAGTATCACCGTCGAGATATCTCGAATGATACCTGGGCGATCTTCGGCAAAAACTGTAATGATTATTTGTTGGCTCATTGTAAACTGCTCCTACGATACTATAAAGGCGCCACAATTAATTTATGAACAAACTATTAGCAATTTCTGCGTTGCGAATCTTTGCAATAGCTGACTATTACGTGCAATTAGCGCCTTGATATAACCAGTCCCGTATCTCAATCCGGGATGTTCAGAATTAACCGGGTTGCTTTATAAAGTATATCTGAGTTCAAGTGACAGTATTAACCCAGCAGCAAATTTGTAACGATCCCGTCGGGCCAACCCTGAAAGCAATGACTATTCCCATGATTATGGGAATACTGGTCTTGTTCAGTTTTCAGGCCGTATACACATGGTATATCGGCCGTTTAGGAACCTTGGCGCCGGTAAACCACATAGAGCACGCGAAGGTATGTACTACTGCTTGCGCTTTATCCTGTTTTATCAGTTAGTAATTTTGCTGATTGTTTTGGTTTTACGGCCCATGCTGGCCAATGTGTTTAGTGGTGATGCCGAAGTTGTTGGCCTGACGTCACAATATTTATTGATTATGCCATTGGCTTGGTCGGCCTATGGTTTGTTTGTGATCATGAACACCGGGTTTAATTCGGCACAACAAACGGAACGGGCATTCTTTGTGAGTCTGCTACGGAGTGTTTTTTTGATCGCACCCTGTGCTTGGTTGGGTGGTCAGTGGGTGGATTTCAACGGTATTTTTATGGGTGCGGTAGTGGGTGGTTTTTGCGCAGTTGTGGTGTCGTGGGTTTTTGTGAACAGAAGCTATAAGCAGATAATAAATTTGCAACCTAACTCCAATACCTAATCAATGCTTGGGAAAAGCCTGATAAAAACCATTGCGTTGTTCGAGTTCTATCGGCGTATCAAATAAATCACTCAAGGCATTATTGGTAAGTAACGCGGGTTTTTCACCATCTTCGGTTAAGCGTCCGTTTTTTAAGAAAACGACCCGTTCCACTTCTGGCGGAATTTCGTGAATATGGTGGGTAACCAGTAACAGTGTTTTGCCTTGTTGGGCAAGTTTTCGAATACGGTCTAAATACTCAAAGGTGGCACGTAAATCCAGCCCGCTTGTCGGTTCATCGAGAATGTAATGATCAGGCATATGAACGATTGCGCGGCCAAGCAAACAAAAACGCTGCTGCCCAGTCGACATTTCGCGATAGCGCTTATCCGCAAGATGTTCGATGCCAAGCTCGGCCAGTATTTGTGCGGCCGCGATGGTTTGCTCGCGCGTTATCTCTTGATGCTTCCACAGCCCAACCGAGCCGTGCAGGCCAGAAATCACGATATCCAGACCGGTTACATGATTAAAGTAATTGTTCTGGAGGTCTTGCGATACCATGCCAATTTTAGTGCGGATATCACTGAGTAGCGGCCTGGTAGACCCCATGATGCTAACCCACGCGTCGTCGGCCACCACCGGGTAAAGCTCTCGAGTGACCAGCTTGAGCAAGGTGCTTTTGCCAGCGCCGTTGGGGCCCAGAATAGCGGTATGCTGGCCCGGCTCAACACTCAGGCAAAGCCGATCAAATACCTTATAGTTTTCTCTATAGATGGTTGCGTTTTCGATTTGCAGCCAGGGTTTCTTGTTATTCATAATGCGTAATATTATGTTGAACGAACGCTAACCATGAGCTGTTCGAGCCTGATTTGGTCAGCAGTAAACTTGCGAATACCATCGGCCAGTTTTTCGTGTGCCATTTCATCCTGGTTCATGTCCCACAGGAATGTTTTATGTGGGTATTGTACCCGCGCTTCAACAGCGGGTGTTTTAGCGGCGTGCGAGCCCGAGCCCAATTTCTGTTCAAGTGGGCCATCATCATTCGCCAGACTTTCGAGCAACGATGGGCTGATAGTTAAACGGTCACACCCTGCGAGCTCTTCTATTTGTCCGGTGTTTCGAAAACTTGCGCCCATTACCACGGTAGAATAGCCGTGAGATTTATAATAGCGATATATACGGCTGACTGATTGCACTCCCGGGTCGTTTGCGGCGGATTCAGGTGTGTCACCGCGTGCCGAATGCCAATCCAGAATTCGGCCAACAAACGGGGAGATTAAAAACACGCCGGCATCCGCAGAAGCAGCCGCCTGAGTAAAATTAAAAAGCAGCGTCAGATTGCAATTGATGCCTTCTTTTTCCAATTGCTCCGCTGCTTTGATGCCCTCCCAGGTTGCCGCAATTTTAATTAAAATTCGGTCGCTGGATACGCCTGCTTTATCGTATTGGTCGATGATGCGTTGTGCGGTGCGAATAGTCGTCTGGGTGTCAAAAGAATGTCGCGCGTCGACCTCTGTGGAGACTCGTCCGGGAACAATTCCGGTAATTTTTTTACCGACCGCAATAGAGAAAGCCTCGCAGGCTTCAACGACTGCATCGCCCGCATCTGACGATTGCGATCCAACGGCAACCTCACGCAGGGTATCTTGCCATTCCGGCATTTGGGCAGCCTGTAGCAGTAGCGATGGATTGGTCGTCGCGTCCAGCGGCTTATATTTTTCTATCGCCAGCAGATCGCCAGTATCGGCGACGACGTCAGTCATCGATTTGAGTTGTTCCAGTTTATTCGTCATCGGTTTGTTTGGTGGCCCGGGCAGATTCCGAATGGTACCGGTAGAGGGATATTGATCAAGTAAATATTCCGCTAACGCGCGAATGATTAAGTGATATGGTTTAGAGTTTGGGTTTGAATACAACGCTACTTTGTTTTTCTATACATGTCGTTTTCGGATCAATTAGACAATTCCATTGGCGGTGCTCTGCCGTCGCAATTAATAACCAAGCTGTTGGAGCAGGGTGGTATTAGCACGTCAGTTCCGATTGCCAATAATCAGGTTCAGCCGGCGAGTATTGATCTACGATTAGGGGACGTGGCGTGGCGGGTACGCACTTCTTTTTTGCCGGGCAAGGATGGCACTGTGATGGAATGTATTGAACGGTTCGGAATGCACCGTATGGAATTGAGTGATGGCGCGGTGCTTGAGCGTGATTGTGTATATATCGTTCCGCTATTGGAGTCTTTGGATTTACCCAGCAATTTGCGAGCCACGGCGAACCCTAAAAGTTCGACCGGTCGATTGGATGTTTTTACGCGTTTGATTACCGATGGGGCGGTTGAGTTTGATCAGGTGCCAGACGGTTACACTGGCCCGCTGTATGCAGAAATATCGCCACGTACGTTTAGTGTGCTTGTGCGGACTGGATCCCGGTTGTCGCAGCTAAGGATTCGTTGCGGGCAGCGATCATGGGGTGACGATTTGCATGTGAGCTTGCACCGATTGCATAAGCTGGTTGATGTGGACCTTAAAGAGCGGGATATTCGTAATGGTGTGCCCCTGTCGGTTGACCTTAAGGGGTCGGTTGATGCTAACGGCGAAGCCAATACAGGGCTGATGGGTTATAGAGCCAAGCGTCATGCCGGTTTGATTGATGTCGATAAGGTCGATCACTACGATGTCGAAGAGTTTTGGGAGCCAATGATCAGCCGCGGCCAACGAGGATTAATCCTCGACCCCGGCGAGTTTTATATTCTGGTATCCAAAGAAGCGGTTCAAATACCGGTGGATTATGCTGCTGAGATGGTCGCGTATGATACTTTGGTGGGTGAATTCAGGGTGCACTACGCTGGGTTTTTTGATCCTGGTTTTGGAGTCGCAGAGGCTGGCGGCGGTGGTTCCCGCGCGGTGCTGGAAGTGCGTTCATTCGAGGTGCCGTTTTTATTGGAGCATGGTCAGCGGGTGGGGCGCTTGCGTTACGAACCGCTTATCGAATCTCCCGAATTGGTCTACGGGCAGGGATTGAAATCAAATTACCAGGCGCAGGGGCTAAAGCTCAGCAAACACTTCCGCTGAGCGCGACACACAATCGTGCAGTGCTCTTAGTCTCAGTTTAAGCTTTGGTGGCGATCAAGATTGCTCGCTTGGGGCGTGGATAACCTTCGATAGTTTTTGAGGGGTCGTCCGGGTCAAGGAAGTTTTTCAAAGAGTGAAACGTCATCCAGTTAGTGCTGCGCTGTTCATCCAGTGTTGTTTCATTAATATTCACACACCGTATGTCGCTAAAATTTGCTTTGGTCAACTCTTCAATTAGTCTGCTTACTGTGGGTATGAACCAAACATTGTTCATTTGTGCGTAGCGATCTTCAGGTACAAGCGCACCATCAGGTGCTTCATCTACCACCAATGTTTCTAACACCAGGGAGCCGCCACTAACCATCGCATTACTCAGTTCCGCCAGGTGCGCCTGTGGTCGACGGCGATGATAGAGCACACCCATAGAAAAAACCGTATCAAAGTAAGTGAAGTCATTGGGCAGGTGTTCTGAGGCCAGCGGTAGAAAATCGAATCGGCTTTCCTGCGCGTATCGATTGATCGCCTGGTGTTGCAGCAAAAACTTTACCGACGGGTCGATGCCCATCACATAATTTGCGCCGCTGCCTAGCATGCGCCAACAGTGGTAACCATTGCCGCAGCCAACATCCAGAACGTTTTGTTCGTTTAAATCTGGCAAGTGTGGGGCGAGGCGATCCCACTTCCGTTCCGAGCGCCATTCGGTATCGATATGTAATCCGAACAATTCATAAGGCCCTTTGCGCCAGGGGTGCAACACCATTAGCGAATTTTTTAGCTGCTGCTTATCTGCTTTGGAGATTTCGGAGGCGACGCCAATTGAAATCTTGCTGGCATTATAGTTTTTATGTTTTGTCACTATTGGCGGTAAGGCGTCCAGTGCCGCTTGCCAGCGAGGTAGATCACCATGTCGTTCGGGGCGAATATTGTGCAGGGCCTGCTTGAGCATTTGATCGCGCCATTTCGCAAACTGTTTGCAGGCTAAAAATTGCTCAAACATTGTTCACGTTTTTTGGATTTTGCTGATTATTTTTTGATCGCCAGCAAAGATACAAAGGAGAAGGCCTGGTACCAGGGCAGCACTTGCTCAAAGCCAACGGATTCGAGGCGCGCTTGATGCTCGCTTATCGATTCGGGTATCAATACATTATCCAGGGCGTCGCGCTTCTGGCTGATTTCGAGCTTGCTATATCCCTGATCCGCTTTGAATCCATGGTATAGCTGGCTGAGCAATACTTGATCAACATCGTTTGGATTACTTGTTTTTTCGGAAATTATTAGCACGCCACCGGGAAGCAGCGCGTGGAATATTTTCTGAATTAGCCGACCCCGATCTTCAATCGGCAAAAATTGCAGGGTGAGGTTAAGAACCACCACTGAGGCGTCTCCTAGCGATACATTTCTAACATCTTCACAGATAAATTCTATGTTGTTAGCATTCTTTTGCCTGGTTAATATCTGTGCGCGATGTAGCATGTCTTCGGAGGTGTCAATGCCAATAATATGGCATCCCGGAATAGCCACGCTGCCGTCGTGCATGGATAGAGCACACGCGCCGAGTGAACACCCAAGGTCGTATAAATGGCTGTTTTTTTGTGCGAATTGGCATGTGACCGTTTTAATGAGCGCGATTAACAAGCCATAGCCGGGCACAGACCGATTCACCATATCTTCGAACACATCGGCAACTGTCGCATCAAAGCTAAAATCGGCAATCGCTTCAAGTGGGTTTTGGAATACCGTATCGGTTTTTTTCACGCGTGTGCCATGGGCTGGTTGGTATTGCTTGCTACCTGTGTTGAAGGAGCACCAGGATGTAGCATTATATGTGAGGTGGATTAAGTTAGATGGTAAAACTTCACCACTGTGAGCACTCTCCCAATTGATCAATCGCACAATTACGCTACACTGGATCATCGAAAATCACTAAAAAATTATGCGCGGGGTTTGGAATGAAATTAACAACTAGGTTTGCTTGCGCCGCGGGTTTTTGTGGGTTGATGGGTTCGCAGAACGCTATAGCGGATAATCAAGGGTTTGTAGACAATTGGCTAGCGCCATCAAGCCAGCGAATTAAGAATACGTCTGGTGACGGCGGTTTAAGCATTGATACTCAATGGGTGAGCAAACTTTCAGATCGTTTGAATCGGCCGGATCGATTGATTTTTCGGGATGAAATAGTTAGCACTTTGGCCACCACTGATATTGGCTCCAGTCTTATGGCTTTTGCCGCCAGCTATTCCGAAAATGAAAAGAGCGCAGCGATGGGTGTCGATTTTGGGCGACTATCCTTTTATGCGAATGTTGGAAACGGAGAATCCTATGCTCGGAATGTAAATAATTATTCCGGCATGGATCCGTATGCTTACCATGGCGGGAATTTTTCGGAATTTTCCTATACCGGTGCTGGACTGGGCCTGGATATCGGCCAAGGTCGCCTACAGTTTGGTCAGATAGCGGTCAGTGCGGACCGTTTGGAAACACGAATCTCGTCGTATGTCGATTATTCGAATAATCTTATATACGCGAGATACACACACATCGAGCGCGGCGAAGAATCGGTCGGTTATGGCATTGATGCTGGCTTGCATTTTGGGCGTATAGATGTGGCTTATCAGGAATTGGCAACTCGTTCAGACGTTTCTACCCGCCGCATACGTTTTAATTGGAACCAGTCATTACGAGATCGTTTATGGTTGGAATTTAGCGTGCATAAAAATGCCCTTGCCAGAGAATATACCGATACTACAGTAATGCTGAGTTGGCAGCGGTCACTTGGCGGTCATCAATTAGTTAGATATGCCACCGAGAGCGAAAATCCTGGTCAGGGTGATCAGGTCGAAACTGCTAGACGTACTGGATTGAATCGCGGCTTATTGATTGGCGGTGGTGTTGCAGCGGCTGCTTTGATTGCGAGTTCAGGTAGCAAATCACAGGATACGGCCGAGCGCGTTATTGTGACTATAGATGCGCAACATGATGCAGCGAGAACTGTGTTAGACGTTTTTAACCCTGAGTCAGTGGCCATTAACCGGGAGTACGGCGGATATATTTATCAAGCCGCTGATGGCAGCCACGCCTGGACCGAACCGGAGATAGGGGAGGCCGCAAGTATTAGTCTGCCCGCACCCATCTTTGCTATACCCGCTGGCACCACGTTGCGCGCAACCTATCATACGCATGCGGCCTTCGACCCACAGTTTGATAACGAAAATTTTTCGCCAACAGATTTGGAAGGTGATTCGCGGCTCAATATTGACGGTTATCTGGGTACCCCGGCAGGTGCGTTCAAATATCACGATGTTGCTACTGGCGATGTGTCCACCTTGGGACGTATCAACAACTGATGAGATCTTTGCACGATGGTGGCTGTGTTCTACTAGTTTGAAGGCGCACTAGCAGCATGATGGAACGTATTTTTACGATTGTTGCACCGCTGTTTGTGGTGGTGTTGGTGGCCTACCTATATGGCAGGACGCGACAGCCCTCAATGGGCATCGTTAACAAGATCAACATGGAGGTGTTTATTCCCGCACTGATATTTTCGGTGATGGCGCGCGATAGCTTCCAACCCGGACAGTATGTGATGCTTGCCATTGCAGCGATGGGGGTTATTCTTGGTTCGGGTTTGTTGGCCTGGATAGCGTCGCGGTTGCTCGGCTGGCAGTGGCGCACTCTAGTTCCACCCATGATGTTTTCTAATTGGGGGAATTTAGGAATACCGTTGTTCGTGTTTGCCTGGGGCGAGGAATCTCTGGGTGCGGCCGTGGTTCTGTTTGTAACGGGTAATGTGCTGTGGTTTACCGTTGGCCGTGCTTTGCTTAGTGGTAGTTTATCCATTGCCGAGGTGGTTAAATCCCCAATTTTGTGTGCCGTATTTTTGGGCTTGCTTTTTAGTTCGCTAAACTGGTCGGTGCCGGAAGTTATTGACGTTCCTCTGGAAATGCTTGGACGAGTCGCAATACCGCTAATGCTATTTTCACTAGGTGTTCGGTTAACCGCATTATGCTGGGAGGATTGGCGTTATGGTGTTGTTGGGGCCGTTCTTTGCCCGACGGCCGGTGTGCTGTCAGCGTGGCTGCTCACACTGGTTTTGCCGCTGGATCCTTTACAGCAAAAACAGGTTTTGTTGCTGGGTGTTTTACCGCCAGCAGTCATGAATTTCGTTTTTGCGGAGGAGTTTGATCAGGAGCCAGACAAAGTGGCCTCGATAGTGATGGTTGCGAATATAATGAGCATGGTGACGATTCCGGTTCTGCTATTTTTCATTCTTTAATGTGTCTGTTCAGAATAAAAAAATATATGACACAGTGAAGGCTTTTGGTTTGCTAAACTTACACTTGATTTTTCAGCTTCAACAGCGGTAACGAACGTGTGGGAGCCACGCTAGGCTGGCAATTCGCGTCAGCCCTTATTTTCGACGGATCTTTAATGCAAAAAAAGAGTAGTTACGATTACCAGGACTTGTTGGCTTGCGGGCGAGGCGAATTGTTTGGGCCTGGAAACGCCCAATTACCCAAGCCACCCATGCTTATGTTTGATCGGATTGTGTCGATTAATGAAGATGGCGGTGAATACGGTAAGGGCGAAATGATCGCGGAATTAGATGTGAACCCAGATCTTTGGTTTTTCGAGTGCCATTTTCAGGATGACCCCGTTATGCCGGGTTGCCTGGGGCTTGATGCGGTTTGGCAAATGGTTGGGTTTTATCTTGGCTGGTTGGGCGGTTCAGGTCGAGGGCGTGCCCTGGGCGCGGGCGAGGTTAAATTTAGTGGGCAAATTTTACCGGACGTAAAATTGGTTCGCTACGAAGTGGATTTGAAACGAATTATTTCTCGCCGCTTGTATATGGGCATTGCAGATAGCCGTGTGTTAGCCGACGGTGAAGTAATCTATGTGGCTAATGATTTACGTGTGGGCTTGTTTAGCGCCACCGATTTATGACAGGAAATATGATGCGTAGAGTAGTAGTTAGCGGTGTTGGCGTACTTTCAAGTATTGGTATTGGTAAAGAAGAGGTTACCCGTAGTCTCCGTAATATGGCTTCAGGTATTAGCGCGAATGCTACCTATCAAGAGATGGGTATGCGAAGCAGGGTGTCTGGAGAGATTGATATTGATCTGGCAGAAAATATTAACCGAAAGCATTATCGTTTTATGGCTGATGCAGCAGCGTTTAGTTATTTAGCCATGCAAGAGGCGATCGAAGACGCAGGGCTGGAACCCGAACAAATAAAAGATTCAGCTGTGGGGCTTATTACCGGTTCCGGTGGTGGTTCGACAGGAAATGTGGTTGAAGCTGCCGATATTCTGCGTGATCGTGGTGTGCGCCGAGTGGGTCCATACCGGGTGCCACGTACGATGTGCAGTACCACTTCTGCGGTGTTGTCGACCTTGTTTGGCGTGATGGGTACAAGCTATTCGATTAGTTCTGCCTGTGCTACCAGCGCACATTGTATTGGGCATGCGGCAGATTTAATTCGAAACGGGAGCCACCATACGGTATTTGCTGGGGGTGGCGAAGAAGTTCATTGGACTCAGTCGGTGTTGTTCGACGCAATGGGCGCGATGTCTTCAAAATATAACGACACGCCCGAGCATTCATCCAGGCCGTATGATGCCAACAGAGATGGTTTTGTTATCTCCGGTGGTGGCGGTATATTGGTTCTGGAAGACATGGAGCACGCGGAAAAGCGCGGTGCTAAAATAATTTGTGAACTGGTAGGTTACGGTGCCACTTCGGATGGTTACGACATGGTGGCTCCTTCGGGCGAAGGCGCAGAGCGTTGTATGCGGCAAGCGCTGGCAACCGTCGACAGCCCAATCGATTATATCAACACTCATGGTACTGCTACAGTGGTTGGCGACGTCACAGAGTTGGCTTCGCTCAATAGTGTATTTGAAGACAAGGTGCCACCGATTAGTGCGACCAAGTCTTTAACGGGGCACGCGTTGGGTGCTGCTGGTGTCAATGAAGCGATTTACTCGATGATGATGATGCGTGATGGTTTTATCGCTGGTTCTGCCAATATATTTGACCTGGATCCAGCTGCCGAAGGCTTCGATATTGTCACACAGACGCGCGATGCTGCGATCAATACTATTATGTCCAATAGTTTCGGGTTCGGCGGAACGAATGCAACGTTGGTGTTTGCCAAAGTTTGATGGTAATTAGCGTGTGTTCAAAAAAACGATCCTGGTTTAGGACACTAAAATCGAATGAAATTCAGTATTACTAATTCAGCACAAGATACACACCGCCAAGTTATCGGCGGCTGGCTTTTTGTAACGGCCATAGTCGTGTTTGCGATGGTCGTCGTGGGCGGGATTACTCGTCTCACACAGTCGGGCTTATCGATGGTGGAGTGGGCCCCCCTGTTTGGAATCTTGCCGCCGATAGGTGTGGACGCCTGGCAAACAGTTTTTGAGAAATATCAGCAATTTCCGGAATACCAGAAAATTAATTTCGGCATGTCGCTTGAGGAATTTAAGTTTATTTTCTGGTGGGAGTATGGGCACCGTGTGTTGGGTCGAATTATTGGTTTGGTCTTCTTTGTACCGTTCGCGTTTTTCCTGCTCAAAGGGTGGTTGAACCGGCAATGGTCATTGCGCTTTGCCGGTCTACTAGTGCTGGGCGGGCTTCAAGGTGTTTTGGGCTGGTATATGGTGGTGAGCGGTTTAGTGGATGATCCACACGTGAGCCAATACCGATTGACGGCACATTTGATACTTGCTGTCGCAATTTATGGGCTGTTACTTTGGTATGCATTTGATTTTATATATGGTACGCGGCAACCCCGGTTCGATTCTACCGTGTTTTGGACCGGGCTTTTGCCTTGCGTAGTGTTGTTGATGATTGTAACGGGCGGGTTTGTAGCAGGAACCAAAGCGGGTTTTATCATCAATACTTTTCCAACCATGAATGGCGAGTGGATACCCACCGGATTATGGGTAATGACACCCGGTTGGCGAAATCTATTTGAGAATGTGATAACCATTCAATTTGTGCATCGGTGTATGGCTGTTGTAGTTATGTTAGTAGCGACAATTGCGGTGGTATTTACTTTGAAAAAGGCGCCAGAAAGCTCGAGCCTGGGGGCTGATATGGTGGTCGCCTCCGTGCTCATTCAAATTCTTCTCGGTATTGCCACTTTGATGTATAAGGTTCCAGTATTGCTCGGTGCGACTCACCAGGCCGGTGCATTGTTCGTGCTGGCGGCTTCACTTTATATGGCTCATGCCGTGCGTCGCCAAAGAACCAAACTCGAACAGACGAAAGAAATAGACAAATTGGTGGAGGAAATGACAGCTCAATTAATGGAAGTGGCGGACAATCAACATAAATGATTGATTTTAAAAGTAATACTGCCGTTTTTATTCTATTGCTGGCGACTTATGGGCATTGTTTTCCTGCACATGCTCAGGATGCGAGCCAGGGGGAGTCGACAACTGATAAATCTGCGTTGCCGGGTGGCACCCAGCAGTTGCCCAAATGGGAGCTGGCACTAGGCATAGGTGCCACCAGATTACCGCACTACCCTGGGTCGGCCAGTTCGCGTAACTTTTTGTTTCCGGCAGTAATCCCGCTGTATCGAGGTGAGTATCTCAAGTTCGATGACGATGGCTTGCGTGGTGAGATTTATAAATCTGATCGATTCTATTTGGACTTCAGCGTTGATTTCAATTTAGCGGTAGATAGTTCAGATGTTGAGGAGCGGTTAGGTATGCCCGATCTGGACAACATTATCCAGCTGGGCCCTTCGTTGGAATGGATGCTAAAAAATGACGATAACGACCAGTGGCTATTAAAGCTGGGATTGCGAGCCGCAATTGCAGTTGATGGCGTAGATTTAAACAGCACTGGATTCACCGCTAACCCACAGCTAACCTGGTACCGAAAATTTGAAGCAGGGCAGCGCGACTGGCGCCTGGGTGTTACCGGTGGATTGCTATTTGGCACCGAGAATTACCACGATTTCTATTATCAGGTGAGCCCCGAGTTTGTTACCGCACAGCGTGCCCAATATGATGCCAGCGGAGGCTACGGCGGCTTTCGAGGCATAACGACATTGGTTTCCAGAAACGAAAAAAGCTGGATTGCTCTTTTTGCGCGTTATGAGAATTATTCTGGTGCGATCAACAAAGGTAGTGATTTGCTGCCCAGTTCGGATGGCCTAACCTTTGGATTTGTTTACTCCAGATTTCTTTTTCGATCGAAAACACTGGTCAACGCCGAGCGTTAGTTTCTCCAACTTGTGTGGCAAAATATCTTTGCACGAGCAGGGATATTTAGATGCGTTCTGCGATGCTTGTCATCACCTTGGCAGTCGATCGCATCAGTTTTTTTAGCGGTATCGGCAACTCACTTGCGCCTTGGTTCATGGCCATCGTCGCATGGTTGGCTTCATCTTCAATCATTTGCTCGATAATCGCACGGCTGTGTGTATCGTTTTCCGGTAGCCGCTCAAGATGCGATTGTAAATGAGCAACCACTTGACGTTCTGTTTCGGCGAGAAAACCCAGGCTCCAGCGGTCGCCCGCAAATCCCGCGATCAATCCCATGCCCAATGACCCGATATACCAAAGCGGGTCCAAACGACTGGTACGGCCACCTAATTCTTCAACGCGTTGCCGGCACCAGGCTAAATGATCGATCTCTTCGTCTGCCGCTTGCTGCATCTTGTCCTTGACGTGCGTAGTCTTGCTGGCCAGCCCTTGTCCTTGATAGAGCGCTTGAGCGCACACCTCACCCGCATGATTTACTCGCATCAGTGAGGCAGATAATGCCTTGTCAGATTCCTCTATCGGGTCGGGAATTCCGTCAGACGGAATACAACGGGCCGCATGATTGTGCGCAAATAAAGTGCGCAATCCTTGATCTACATCACAGACAACGCGATCGATCAGGGAGAGATTATTAGTAAGCATTAAGTCCCTTGTGTGGTTTGATTTGTGAATTTCCCCAAATATTGATAAAAACTGTACAATGGTTCGGCTAAATACGCAAAAAATGTTTTTCCAAATTCTATCTGCCGAGCGAGTAGGGTTAGAGAGCAGCCATGTTTATGGCTATTACGATTATTTTGGTTGTTCGTAGCGCCCTGAGAAACGTAGTAGTAGGGCACAATGCTAGGTGCTGTAAAAAATAGAAATTCGAGTTGGCTAAAGTCCACGCTCTGTGGTTTTGGGTTGATTTGTTTTTTGTCTGGTTCAGCAGCCGCGCAACGAAACTCAGTTCCTACTGGAAGTGTGTTTGTCAGCCCTAATGCAAAAAGTTTGGTGGTTAACAAGGTTGCGGTGTTCCCGTTTAAGGCGCCAGTGGAACTGGTGGGCGCCAGTGTCGCGGATGTGTTTGCCACCGAAATACTCAAGAGTTACAAATATAACCTGATTGAGCGCAGCCAAATGGAACAGGTGTTGGGCGAAAAAGCGCTTGGCCTGCAGGGTGTCACCAGCAGTAGCGAAGCGATTCAATTGGGCAAACTGCTCGGGGTTGAGGGCGTCATTTTAGGTACTGTTCCAGAGTACGGCTTACGGGCAGTGGAAGATAAGCAGCTCCCCGCGCTTGGAA
>JABJKL010000045.1 GCA_018660405.1 Pseudomonadota bacterium
CCCGCCAATTCTGTCGCTACCGGCCAGTGCCGCCCAAGCTAAAGCGCTGGCAACTTCAGCTGCAAGTACGGACTTGAATCGCTGTGCTGATCCGAAAAACATACTGTTACGTTGATCGACCACGATATGCACTGGTCGTTCACGCTCCTCACAAAACAGCTTGGTGTAGGTTCCGCCGGTGCGGGCAGACACGCGCCAGTCAATATTACGAATATCGTCACCCGGTTGGTACTGACGAACTTCCTCGAACTCCATCCCTCGGCCACGAAATTTGGAGCGGGTTTCACCAAGTAACATAGCGCGCGCAGCCTGTCGTGCGAATAATTTCAAATCGCGTGCCCATCCGCGACTAGACAATAAGAGTCCGAGGTCTACGTATATGCCTGACGCATCCTGCTTGAGAGTAGTGGCGGCCATGGTTCGTGAGTTTAATACACTACACTAGGCGCTGGGCACCAGCGCAAGTAACTCATCTATTACACTGTCAGCATCCTTGCCGTCAGCTTCAGCCTCAAAATTCAAAATGAGTCGGTGTCGCAAGCAATCGTGTGCAACCGATTGAATATCATCGGGCGAAACAAAGTCCCGATCATGCAACCAGGCATGCGCCCTTGCGCAACGGTCAATCGCTATTGTCGCTCGTGGGCTAGCGCCGTATTCGATCCAGTCTTTGATTTCCTGACTGTAGGACTCCGGGTTTCGCGTGGCAAGAACGAGCTGTACCAGGTACTCTTCAACGGCTTCTGCCATATGGATGTTCAAGACGTCTTTGCGCGCTGCAAAAATATTTTTTTGGCTAATTTTTCGGTCGGGACTCGGTGGTGTTGAAGAAGCGGCTTCACCGCGGGCAAGTGCAAGAATTTGGCGCTCTGCGCTTGTGTCTGGATAATCGATTCTGATGTGCATTAGAAATCGGTCCAGCTGCGCCTCTGGCAGCGGATAGGTTCCTTCCTGCTCGATAGGGTTTTGGGTAGCCATCACCAGGAAAAGTTCGGGTAGTGGCATGGTTTTTCTGCCTACACTGACTTGCCGCTCTGCCATTGCTTCAAGCAGTGCAGATTGCACTTTGGCTGGTGCCCGGTTTATTTCATCGGCCAACACCAAATTATGAAATATAGGTCCTTGCTGAAACTTGAAACTGGTGGTCTCCGGCCTATAGATTTCGGTACCAGTAATATCAGAGGGTAGTAGGTCGGGGGTGAACTGAATGCGTTGGAAGTCGCCTTCGATTCCATCTGATAGCGTTTTTATCGCCTTGGTTTTGGCCAAGCCAGGTGCTCCTTCAACCAGTAAATGCCCATCTGCCAACAGAGCTATTAATAGCCTTTCTACCAACTCGCTTTGTCCAACAATTTGGCTGGATAGCCATCCAGACAAAGTTTCAAAATCGTTTTTCACGAAGAGTTTCTCCTATTAGAATGTCACCCGAATTATTATCGTTCGAACGGGGTTCGCAAGGATAGCGAACTAATTATATTTAGGGTCTGGTTTTTGAATTAAAAGTAATATTTTGGTTAGGTAGTAACACGTTGCCAAAATAGCGACATGATGTTGGGGTCGCGCATTGCCTCAAGTTGTTGCCATTCTGGATAAAATTTTTGAAAGTGTGTGGCGGACATATGTGCGTCCTTGGCGGGGTATAGACGACCATTCGCATTAGACACAATAGAGTCCAGACGATCAAATAAAGGTTTGAGTGTATTGGATTGTGGAAAATCCAGCGCCAGTGTTGTGCCACCCATGGGAAATGAAAGCAATCCGGGTGATACGATATTACCGAAAGTTTTTAGTACGGCGAGGAAGGAACCGACGCCAGACTTGCTGATCTCGGTAACGATCTCGCGGATAGCATCTTGCTGGTTGCCGGTGGGCACAACACATTGGTATTGCTGGAAACCTTTTGGACCATAGATTCGGTTCCAGTGTTTGATCGCATCGAGTGGATACAAATATTGCTCCAGTGATTGGGTAGTCTGGGTGTTGGCTAACTTCGATTGCTTCCAATAGTAGTATTTATTGTAAAGGCCTATGGTTGGGCGGTTAACGAGTGACAGTGGTGGCGTGATTGGCACAGATATCGACCATCTTTTTGCTTGTTCGAAGCCTGATTCAGCACCTGCCGGGTTAGCCACATAATAAATGCCGCGGCCCAAACTGTCTCCCTTTGCGGCACAATCAAACCATGCAACGGTGTAGTCATAATCATCATTAAGTTCATTACCAAGGGCGAAGAACTCCACCAGATTCTGATAGGGTTTAACGACTACATTAAGGTGGGCCGAGGGTGCTTGCGTGAGTTGAATTTCAGCTTTGGTGATAACACCTGTAAGCCCCAGCCCGCCGATAGTAGCGCCATACCAATCTGTATTTTGGGTCGGCGAGCACAGGAGTTTCTCGCCACTCGAACGGAGTAATTCGAAGTTCAGTACGTGCCTGCCAAAAGTGCCTGTGCGATGATGGTTTTTACCATGGACGTCATTGGCAATAGCGCCAGCGACTGAAACAAATTGCGTGCCTGGGCTTACTGGAAGCGACCATCCCTGAGTAAGTGTTCGGTTTAATATTTCACCAAGGCTGACTCCAGCAGCGCAAACCAGTCGGCCAGTTTGTGGATCAAACGACTCAATGTCGTTTAATTCCGATATTGCCCATGCTTTGCCGCTTTGTGCCACACCGCTGTCACCGTAACTTCTACCAAAACCAATTGCCAGGCCGCTATTTTGCAGGTACGCCTGTAGCTGAGGTTCGGCATCAATACGGGTAGCGGTTTGTTTGTGGTGAGCGAGACGGCCCCACGGGCGCATTTGCTTACGATTCATCTAGATCGCCAGATACATCAGGGCCAAAATAAGCGCCAACGATACGTAGCTGGCGGAATCGGTTAACGCGAATAGAACCGGGTCTCCCAGCTTTTCACCACGATGTGCTTTTATCCAAAACCGCATGACCCAGTAAGTAATGAGTGGGCAAAGGAACCAAAGATAGATGGGCTGGTCGTACATGGTCGCAATATGAGCACTGTTCATATACAGGGCCAGCACCAATACCGCAACCATTCCGGAACCGATGCCTATACACAATAGCGGCAGGCTGTCGTTTTTTCGATAGGCGCGGCCTGGCAGTTGATCTAACTCGCCAGCGGTCTCCGAGAGCAAATCGGAATAGCGTTTAACAATAGCCAACGAGAAAAAAATAAAAAATGAAAATGCCAGCAACCAGAACGATATCTCGATATTAGTCGCACTAGCTCCTGCATAAAGTCGAACAGAGAATAGAACGCCCAGGGTAACAATATCAACGATGAGCAGTTTTTTAAGAACCAGCGAGTAAAGTAGCGTGGCCGTAATATAAAAAGCCAGAACCTGCAGATAGGCGAGTGGCAGTAAGCAGCCTAACCCTATTGACCCAACAAGCATCGTTACCGCTAGTAACAATGCCAAAGATTTGCTAATTGCGCCGCTAGCCAATGGCCTTTTCTGCTTCTGGCTATGTGTGCGGTCAAAGCTTAGGTCAGCAAGATCATTAATGATATAGGTGCAGGAGGCAGCTAGGCTAAAAGAGATAAATGCGAGCAATCCCGGAATGAGGCTGCTCTTTTCCGTGAATTGATGCGCGGTAACCAGCGGAACGAAGATCAGCAGATTTTTGCTCCAGTGAGGCAGGCGGATTAATTTACTGAGTGTGGCCAGGCTTTGCATGTCGTTATTTAGAGTAGTCCCCGGAATTGTTCCCAGCTATTGTTTCGAACTGTGGTCGCAATTGCAAAGCCGAGGCCAACCAGTAGCAAGCCTAACGCGATGCTCAATGTTGCGTAACCAGGGTAAGCGTGGCGACCAATCTCCATGGCATCGCCGAAATAACTGACAAAAACATTCGCGATAGACCCAGCGGCGAGTATCGAGGCCCCCGCGATTACCAGTGGGGCGGTAAAGTAAAGATAGATGATACCCGCTGCTGAAAATAAAATGAGCATGCCCCATAGCGTGCTAATGCCAGTGGTGCTGGAAAGAGTTCTAATGCCGGCGTGCACGTCAACGGGAAGCAAGTTAGATCCTGATCCAAAAAAGGGTGCTTCAAATTCTTGTTTGAAGGCGGTGGCAAATTCACTGATGGTGCTGATCGGTTGTTCTACCAAAATTTCATGCTGCCAGGAGTCGATGCCATGATTCTCGACCCATTCGCCAAAGCCCCATGGATCGTCAATAAGCCGATAATTGTAGGTCGACATGTCAGAGGTGGCCAGAGATTTGTGGTCAAAGCACGCCCCGGAGGTGTTTGGAGAAAACTGGTTTTGGCAGGCCTCTATATACGGTCCGGGTGGCATGCCGTATTCCGATACAAACTTATCAAGTAATTCAGGTTGGTTGAAAACGCGCGCCAACATATTGTTTGCTGCGTTCATTTGCACTGAGGAGTCGTGGCTCCGGGTGAGATCTGCTGCAACTATCGAAACAATGGCAAGCGGCAGTAATAACGTCCAGAGTGTTTGCAGGCGGCTTCTCTTCCAGGCGAAAGGGCTGTACGCAAACACGCTTAATAGCGCAATATAAGGAGCTACATTTCGCGACAAGATAAAGGTTACCCCTATAGCAAACGCCAGTAGATCGCGGTAACTACCATCTGCGCGAAACATCGCGGCGATAAAAAGCAGGTGCATCGTGATAAAAAAACCTTCCGGTGAAATTTTTTGATGTATTCCCAGCACAAAGGAAGAGTCGAAAAGCAGTACCAGTGCAACCGCGAATAGGCAGTTGTACAAGGTTCGAGACGTTTTGAAGGCACTGAACAAACTTAATTCAGCTAACAGAAAACACAGTAATACAACGCTGACAATGGCAATAGCATGGTTGTTTAATAAGTAGGCGAGTAGTCGGTAGCTCAGTGAGCCGCCGATGAAGAACTCGGTCGTCATATCCGCAGACCAAAGATACCGAAAGCTATCCGGCACTATTGGCTCAATGGGGGTCACTATTTGCGTATACAAGTAGAAGCAGTAAGGCACTGCGATAATCAGGTAAGGCAGGAACCCCCTGTACTGTCTACTGTACTTAATGGCAGCGTAGCGAATATTCATGGCCCTAGGGGTCGTTCTCAATTAATTTGCCGCCACTGCCAAGCCCATTTTTCTCCTCAGCAAGGCAGAATGAGCGTGGTGTAGTCATTCTACATGAGTGAATGATAACGCAGCGGAGGAGAAAAATGGGCCTGACCCTACGGGTTGACGCCGAAAATGCGCCATACTGCGTTATTCGTCGCTTATTTGGAATAACCAAACTACACTCCTCATGCCTTGTCTGGCGCATTTTCGGCGTCAACAGCGGTGGTAAATTAATTGAGAACGGCCCCTAGCTGTACGAAAAATAAACGTGAGCGATTGGGAGTCGCCTTGCCGATTGAGGTGAATTGCCCAGACACACCGGCGCTGCTTACACCGGTGACCCAAATAGAGTTTCCATCTGTAAAAATATCTCTAATTGCCGTATAACTTGAGCTTCGCAGAGCGGCTAATATTTCGACTGCTTGATCCTGTTGCACAGATGACCTTTGTCCAGGTAATCGGACGATCAACCCACCTTGTACGCGATTTCCCGGATACTGGGTATTTTCTCCCATCAACTCGGGCGAATTTGTATTCAGTGCCATAACTACCGAGTAATCATCCATTACCGTAATGGCATTGCAGAAATCATTGTTAGCGCCCCCTATATAAGTGGCCCGTTCTACCTGCTTTAGATTTTCGTCCAATTGGGCATACCAGGCTTCGTAATGTCCTCCTTTCATGTCGGTAGTAGCAAAATCCGCCGTGACAGGGAAAGCATTTGAGGTTGTATGTCCACACAAATGTATTTCTCCATTGTCGATGGCGTGCATCGCCCCAAAGTAGTCCGACGTAGGGCTTCCCCACAGCATTGAGTCAACTAGCGTGCTGAGATCTGGGCTGAATATTGAAACAAAAATATTCGAAAAATTGGGAGTGAGCCCGGTGCTGGTTGGCGTAGTGCGGGTTGTTGGATAGTCTGAAGAGCCTGTGTTTCCCGCAACAATAATATTTCCTTTGCTGTCCGTACCGAGCTGGTAAGCGTAGTCGTCGCGTGAACCACCTATAAGAGTTGATGAGACGATTGTCCTTAA
>JABJKL010000079.1 GCA_018660405.1 Pseudomonadota bacterium
GGTATGTTTTTTCGAATCACGGTCTGAAGGAAATACAAACTGACTAAATACGCTAATTGGTTTCATTAGTTCTAAAAGCCCCAAGCATTGGTTAGATAACGGGACAATATGATTTTTATTGCTTTTCATGCGTTCCGCGGGGATATGCCAGATCGCTTTCTCAATATCAATCTCATCCCACCTAGTACCTGCTGCTTCGCTTGGTCTCACCATTGTATGTAACTGCCACTCTATTAGGCAGCGAGTGGTGTACTTGATGCTCGCAGTGGATAGCGTTTGCATCAGCATGGGCAATTCTTCGGGTTTAAGCGTGGGTAAGTGCTGCTTCGTTGGTTTCTGAAAGGCTTTGGTGATACCAGCAAGCGGGTTGGTTTCCATATGGCCAGTGTTGACAGCGTAGATCATGATTTCATTTAGACGCTGACAAAGTCGTTTTACTGTTTCAAGACTGCCTTTTTCTGCTATTGGCTTGATAGTGGCAATTGTTCCAATAGCCGTAATTTTATGGATAGGTACTTTTCCCAAATATGGAAATATGTGCAATTCAAGAGATCGCCATGTATCGGTCGCGTGGTCAGCTGAGATGTTCGCTCGTTTAATTTCGAGCCATTGGGCGGCTATACGCTCTAAGGTGTTGTTATGAGCCTCCACGTTAGTTCGAATTTCCTCATCTCGATATTCTTGCGGGTCTATCTCTTTTGCGAGTAACTCTTTGGCAGCCATGCGCTTTTTTCTTGCTTCAGCAAGGCTTAGTTCTGGATAGCTTCCAAAGCTTAGACTCGTTCGTTTCTTTGTGTAAGGCCTTTTGTAATCCAACAACCAAAGTTTTGAGCCGTTAGGCTTAATTCTTAGCTGTAATCCTTCGCCATCTGAGAGGGTATAAACCTTTTCTCTTGGTTTGGATTGTTTTACCTCGGTATTGGTTAAAGGTTTGGTTGTTCGCGCCATTTTAGTAGTACCAGTTTTGCTGATACTTGCATGGTACTACTATTCGTACTACTAAAAAAGCGGGATATTAGTGGACGTTAAAGAATCAATAAGCACAAAAAAACCACCGTTAGGTGGCTTTATTGCTAGCTTTACTGAACTTCTTAGGACGTTGTAAAACTAGTGTGTGGTGGAGGCGGCGGGAATCGAACCCGCGTCCGCAAGCCCTCTGCCACCGGATCTACATGTTTAGTCTATTGTTGAGTTAACCAGGTTGCTGACAACAGACAAACCGCAATTCTGGCGAGTCTGCTTGAATTTAACATCCACCCTAACAGACACAGGGCAATGCGATTCTATGTAATTTGACCCCTCGAATCTCGACCCATAGACAAACTGAGTGAGAGGCTAGCTAGCCTAAGCTGCTAGAGAGTAGTTATCGTCGTTTGCAACTATAACTGTTGTAGATGGATTTACGAGGAACTCTACACCTCGACATGCACCGAAGGTTTCGCGACCCACGTCGAAGCCATGTCGCCCCCAATTCTGTTAACAAACACAATTGGTTTTTCAGTTTATCCATTATATGAGGGCATAAGCGACGAATCAAAGGTAATTCTTTGATTTCGGCATTACAACACGGCCATAAAAAAGCCGACCAACAGGCCGACTTTGATACTAACTGATACCGCTGGTATGCGTACTAAAAACCCTTTAGCACACTACCTGCAGCGAGCAATGCGTAGCCAGCCAAGGCCGTCCATAACGCGTTGCCGGAAATAACCGGGATAGTGACCCCTAGTGCGGTTAATAGTGCGAGAACGGCTAAGACGAGCGAAATGTAGAATACACCTTTAGTTGGCGATGATAATCTCATTATTTTCTCCCAGGCAAGCGAGTGGCCTATTAATATTATTGATGAGAAACCACTATAAACCAGAAATTGGATCAAAACCAGTTTAGGGCAAACCATAATCCGAGCTTGAGATTGTGGGTTCCCCAAATAATGTCTGGCAAGCAGTGTTTGGGCAAAAACTAACTATCCAACAGCAACTTAGCGCTTGCGGCAATAGCAGAAATCACAATGAGCGGGCGGATGAGCTTGCCACCGTGTTTGATGGCCAGGTGCGAGCCAACATAACCCCCAGCAACTTGTGTTACTGCCATTAGCAATCCCAGTGTCCAAACTACGTTGCCGCCGATAACGAAAAGCACTAAGCCACCGGTATTACTGGTCAGGTTGAGTACTTTGGTATGCGCGGTTGCACGCAACAGGTTGAGACCTAACAGGCCTACGTAAGCGAGCACAAAGAACGAACCCGTACCCGGGCCAAGGAATCCGTCATAAAAGCCAATACCGAAGCCTACGGTGGTGGCAAAGGTGAGTTTGGAGATGCGCTGATGAGATTCGATGTCTCCTATGTTGGGTGAGAAGCCAAAGTAGAGCGCAATACCCAGCATGGCGATGGGTATGAGTTTGAGCAAAACACCAGGATCCATGCTTTGAACAGTGAGGGCACCCAGAGCCGCGCCAGCGAAGGTAAGGGCGATTTCCAACGCCATGGGCTTTATATTTACGTGCCCTTTGCGATTAAAGTTAATAACTGCGGTTAGTGTTCCAAAAACGGCTTGTAATTTATTCGTACCCAGCGCGGCAGCCGGAGGTAAGCCCGCTAGCAACAGGGCCGGAACGGTTATCAGGCCACCACCGCCGGCGATAGCGTCAACGCAGCCGGAAACGAAAGCGACGGTGAGTAAAATCAATATTAATTCGGGTGTCAGGAATTCCATGGCAATACGGGTTTAGGACACTACATCAGGTTGAAGGGGTTCTAACTATTTTATGGGTTTCATGGTGGAAAATCCGGTTTGCCTGCTCATTTATTTAACTAGTTTCGTCAAGGACAACACACCCTTAGTCTAGTTGATGAAGACGACCGTGATCTGTGGTGCAGGTCAGTTAACTACCCAATGGGTGCCTGGTGAACACATGCCGTGGTACGGGCGCTATTTTGACCCGATGAGGTACTAGGGTTCGTAGCTAGTCGAGGAAATGTCCACCATTGGCAGCGATGGGCAGCTATAATTGGTCAATCCCTGCCGCGTTGGTAATAACCAAAATAAGCAACCTGAGAGACACACCATGCATTTAACCACCAGAGTCATCATTTCACTTGTACTGGGTATTATTGTTGGGCTTGGGATTAACTTTTCGGGTATTAACGTTGAGGGTTCGTTTGTTCAGGAATACCTGACCACTGGTGCATTCTACGTGGTAGGCACAATATTTGTGAATGCGTTAAAAATGCTGGTTGTACCTCTGGTGTTATTCTCATTGATTCCCGGCATCGTCGGCATCGGTGATGTGAGATTGCTGGGTAGGGTGGGTAGCAAGTCTTTCGCCTTGTATATGTTTACCACTGCCGTTGCTATTGCTACGGCGATTCTATTTGCCGCAGGTTTTGGTATTGGTGAGGGGCTACCCTTGGCTGGAAATGCAGAATTTCTGGGTCAGGAGGCGCCTCCGGTTTCTCAGGTGTTTATCAATATCGTGCCGGATAATCCGATAGCTGCCATGGCTGAAGGTGACATGTTGGCGATCATTTTTTATTCCATATTATTTGGCATCAGCCTGTTGGCGGTGGCCAAGGAATCTCCCGATCTAATCAAGCTGGTTGAACAGCTCAACGGTGTGATGATGAAGATGGTGACCATCGTCATGCACCTGGCACCTTATGCGGTGTTTTGTTTGGTGGCTAAAGCGCTGGCGGAACTGGGTATCGATTTGCTTATCGAATTAGTGGGCTATGTGTTGGTGCTGGCCTTCGCGCTGGTGTTTCACGTGCTGGTAACCCAAATGACCTTGCTGAAAGTATTGGGAAGGCTTAACCCGGTGATGTTCCTGCGCAAGATACGAACCGCCCAGTTATTCGCATTTAGCACATCGAGCTCCGGCGCGACGATTCCAATTACTTTGCGGACTACCCAGGAACGGTTGGGGGTTGATCGTTCGGTATCAGCATTTACCGTGCCGTTTGGTGCGACCATCAATATGGATGGCACGGCGATGATGCAGGGCGTGGCGACCGTATTTATCGCGAATATTTATGGGCTCGATCTGGGTATGTCAGGTTATTTGACCGTTATTGTTATGGCGGTTCTGGCTTCTATCGGTACAGCGGCGGTACCCGCGGGGGGGTTGGTAATGCTAACCATGGTGTTTAATCAAGTGGGCCTTCCAGTCGAGGGTATAGGACTGATTCTGGGAGTGGATCGTTTATTGGATATGTTGCGTACTTCAGTGAATGTGACTGGCGATGCGGTGGTCACATCCATCGTGGCGCGTGGCGAAGGAAAATTGGATTTGGAGGTTTTTAACGATCCTGAAGCAGGCGTTATTGACGATTAGCGCTCTTTCAGGGTTTAAACTTCAGTTCAGTGAGCTTGTCAGGGTTCATGGCAAGGCGTGTCTCGCAGGAAATGACCACTCCCTTTTCAAGAGACGCAACGCAGTCCATGAGCGCTGAGCACGAAGTTTAAACCTTTATATCCCGAGCGATTTATACGACTCGGCTATGCGCTCGACGGCAATCATCATTGCGGTCGTTCTAAGGTCGGGCAGGCACTTGTCGCTATGCCAGCGTTCGCTAATGGTTTGGTAGCCCTCGCGCATAATATCGTCCAGCCCGGAACGTACCAGGTTGATTTCAGTGGGACCCTCGACAATATCTTTA
>JABJKL010000122.1 GCA_018660405.1 Pseudomonadota bacterium
GTTAATGTGTTGGGTGAACAGCAGGTTGAATTATCAGACATTTTTGCTCGTCAGAGCTCAGATAAATTTGATGGTATTACGTTTGCTTCTGGAAAAGGGGGTAGCCCGTTACTCGAAAACACCGCTGCAAGTTTTGAGTGTAAAACATGGAAGCTTTACGACGGCGGAGACCACACAATTGTGGTTGGTGAAGTGCTCGATTTTCAATCAAGCGATTCTGTTATGCCGTTAGTATTCTCTCGAGGAAACTACGCAAATTAGGCGCCTATTGTTTCGGCGTTTTCGACGTGCTTTTAGATCGTCGTTAAGGCGTGCTTCGCGTGCTTTTAGATCTTAAGAGCACTGCGCCTTTTATCCACAGAATTGGCCAGAGTGTGCAATAAAGACTTTGTATCGCTCCAACCCAGGCAAGGATCGGTGATACTTTGGCCGTAGACAAGATTGTCGTGTGAATAATTTTGACGTCCTTCCACCAGGTTGTTTTCTATCATGCAGCCGACAATACCGGTTTCCCCAGCGGAAACTTGGTCCGCAACATCATTCCCAACGTCGATTTGTCGTGCAAATTGCTTATCGCAGTTCGCGTGACTGAAATCTATGATTAGGCCAGTGCTGATGTTCGCGTTGTCAAGTTTTTGAAGTGACTCGGCCACGCTTTCGCGATCGTAATTCGGCTTTTTACCGCCGCGCAATATCACGTGTGTATCCGGGTTCCCGGAAGTGCGAAAAAGTGCGATTTGCCCCTCCTCGGTGGAGCCCAGAAAACTATGCTCTGATAAGCCAGGAATTACTGCATCGACCGCAATTTGTAGGTTTCCGTTGGTACCATTTTTAAAGCCAATTGGGCAGGATAAGCCAGAAGCTAATTCACGATGTATTTGGCTTTCAGTGGTGCGTGCACCAATAGCACCCCAGCTCACCAGGTCGGCATAGCATTGACTAGATACAGCGTCGAGGAATTCACAACCTGCAGGGACACCAATAGCATGCAAGTCTAGCAGCAGCTTGCGAGCTGTTTGCAGACCTTTATTTATATTGAACTGACCGTCCAGATCAGGGTCGTTAATCAGGCCCTTCCAGCCAACCCGTGTTCGCGGTTTTTCAAAATAAACACGCATTACAATTTCAAGTTGATCGGCTAATTCTGAGCGGATTTCGCTCAAACCTTCTGCATATTCAATTGCCGCGGCAGGGTCATGTACAGAGCAAGGCCCCACCACCACTAGTAAACGGTCGTCTTTTTTGTGTAGTATTTGACTCGTATTTTCGCGCGTAGTTACTACCAATTCGGCAGCGGCTTCGGTCACAGGAAAGCGTTCCGTCAATTCGGCTGGAGACAACATTGATTCGATCGCTAAAATTCGTCGGTTAGAAGTCTTGTGCATAATCGTATTAGTCAGATTTGTTAAAAAGTGCTACAAATAGTTGTCTAGTAGTGGAAGCACATTGCAGAAGTTAATTTGATTTGTGTATTGCCCTGCCATCGACCGCTAGGGCAGCCTCATGCAGAGCTTCACTTAACGTTGGGTGTGCATGAACCGTGCGGGCCAGATCTTCTGCGCTGGCTTTGTATTCCATAGCCAGTACCGCTTCAGCCACTAGTTCAGAAGCGTGTGGCCCAAGAATATGTACCCCCAGAATTTCGTCGCTACTCGCATCGGTTATTATTTTTACCCGCCCACCTTTAACGTTCATCGCGAGCGCTCGACCAGTGGCGGCAAAAGGAAAGAAACCAGTTTTGTAGTCTAGCTCCTGTTCCTTGGCTTGTTGTTCAGTAATTCCTACCCAGGCGATTTCGGGGTGGGTGTAGATCACCCACGGAATAACGCCATAGTTGAGGTGTGGCTTTTGACCGGCAATTCGCTCCGCCACGGCAACGCCTTCTTCGGAACCTTTGTGCGCAAGCATGGGGCCACGAACGGCATCGCCGATCGCCCATACACCTTCAATTGCAGTTGCGCAGTTATCGTCTACTTCTATAAAACCCCGATCATCAAGCTTCAAGCCGACATCGTCGCTCGCAATATTCTTGGTATTTGCGCGGCGTCCAACGGCAACAATCAACCGATCAAAGCTGGCTTCATGCGCGCCAGATTTATCTTCAAAGCTAACTGTAACGGAGTCTTTGCTAGTCTTTGTGCTGGTGACCTTGGTTCCAAGTTTGATATCCATACCCTGAACTTTAGTAAACTCTCGCTGGGCTTCTCGGGCAAGCTGAACATCCACCGCTGGCAAAAAGCTTTCCAGTGCTTCAAAAACGGTTACTTCGGAACCAAGTCGATTCCACACACTGCCTAGTTCCAGACCAATTACACCCGCACCAATTACGCCAAGCTTTTTAGGCACTACCGGAATGGATAAGGCACCAGCATTATCTAAAATGAGCTCGTTATCGATAGGGGCAGGGGGGATATCAATAGGTACTGAACCTACTGCGAAAATAATGTTTGTACCGCTTATTTTCGACGTATCACTGTCTGGGTTGGTCACTTCAACTTGCTTGTTTGCCAGTAAGCGACCACGGCCATGAATAGACGTTATTTTGTTGGCTTTAAACAAGCCGGCAATACCTTGAGTGAGTCCGGTAACTATTTCGTCTTTGCGTTTTAGCATTTTATTCAGATCAAGTTTAACGCCGGTTATGTCGATTCCATGATCTGCAAATTCGTGTTGTGCTTGGCTATATCGCTCCGAGGAATCCAATAGGGCTTTAGACGGAATACAACCTACGTTTAAACAGGTGCCACCAAGCGATGGCTTGCCTTTTTCATCACTCCAATCGTTTACACAGGCCACTGACATACCAAGCTGGGCGGCCCGAATTGCAGCAACATACCCGGCAGGTCCTGCGCCGATAATTACGACGTCATACGTATCACTCATTTTTTACTTCCAAACATTTGTTTTGGCCTAGCAGCTCTAGATTTCCAGTAGAAGACGAGCCGGGTCTTCCAGACATTCTTTTATGCTGACCAGAAATCGCACGGCTTCGGCCCCATCAATAATTCGGTGATCATAAGTGAGCGCCAAATACATCATTGGCCGAATAACGACCTCATCATTTTCAGCAATTGGGCGCTGTTCAATACGATGCATTCCCAAAATCGCGCTTTGTGGAGGATTCACAATAGGTGTCGATAACATCGAGCCGAACACGCCGCCATTGGTGATAGTAAACGTACCACCGGAAAGGTCTTCTATTCCCAATGTGCCGGCTTTGGCTCTAGCACCATAACTGGCTATGCTTTGCTCAATTTCAGCGAAACTTAACTGGTCCACATCTCTGATAATTGGAACAACCAAGCCTCTTGAGGATGATGCCGCAATTCCGATATCAAAATAGTCATGGTAGACGATATCGCTTCCATCAATAGA
>JABJKL010000093.1 GCA_018660405.1 Pseudomonadota bacterium
CACCGGCAAATCTGACTGGATACTCTTTAACTGTTCAAGTGCTTGTGCTGCGAGCCCCTTTTGGTCCAGTTTTTTCAGGCGTTCAAATAAGAAAGAAAGCGTAAACGTATTGCTCGCCTGATCTCGCAGTTGCTCTAACAACTCGATATTAGCGGTGCCTCCACCCAGGCTGGACCAGGGATTGTCTAACAAAGAAGAGGCTTGCTCGAAACTCAAACTTCGACCAAGCGCTGATAGATTATTAAGCGCCGCCGCGATAAGCGGGTATTCACTCAGTGCTATTCCTAATGAAAATTCGTAACAGCCATGATTTTTCTGCAAGCGGTCGGGGTCGGTGGTTGGATAAAAAACCTGTCTGGCGGCGCGCTGTGCCTGGACAAGACAATGCTCAAGCCTCGGCACAACCACAGCTATCTGAACATCCTGGTCTTGCTCGAGCATCTCGCGACACTCACTAAACACCCCATAAAGCTCGGCCCTGGAATCTACATATTTTGTTATACAGGCCGGTTCCTTTGCTTCGCTTAAAGGGGGTACAAAGTGTTTGCCTCCACGCCTCTCTGATTCCTCTCGCCAGACTTGCTGTGCAGCCGTGAATAAATCAAACCCTAACCAGATAATTGTGGCGTCGCCTTTTATAGAAGTGCCCTTAGATCCAGTCAGAGCCCAACCATTTAGCGCGGCGTTATCAAGCCAGCCCCGTGAATCGCACACCCGCTTGAATTCGTCAATCCACTGGGCAAATAATTGCCCATCTTGATCATTTTGGTCGCGGAGTTGCTCGAGTGAAATTTGCCACTCCTGCATCATTAAATAACTTCGTTGTGCCAATTTTGCGGCGCGAGGCTTGTCCATAAGCTCGCTGCGCTGACCGTTGCGTAGTATCCGCTCGAGCGAAATCTGCCACAGTAGCCGCTCCTGCGAAGAGCTTAACAGGCTTGGCGCATCGAGCTGATGACGACGCCAAAACTTATACTGCTCAGCCAGATAGCCATACCATGTATAAATTCGTGGACTCTCCCAAACGGTATTGCCAAGCTCTTGCTGCCGCTGCGCAAACCTTTGCTGGACAACTTTCAATAATCGACTGTTGGCCACCAAAACAAGGGTGTCTTCGTCTATTTGTTCTAACCAGTCAACCATTTAAAAGGACCCTGAACCTCATCCAGTCGCCCAGTGTACTAGATTAAACCAGCTAATAAAAAAGGCGACATCCGTTAAACGGTGTCGCCTTTTGATGATCTTTTTAGTGTTCAGTCAAACCACTTTAGTTCAGCCCAGCCATATATTCCGACAATGCAGTAATTTGTTGCTCCGATAAACTGAAGGCAATTTCGGACATTATATCGTTATAGCCTGTTCGTTCACCTTTCTTGAACGCCAACAATTGCGTTTCCAGATACTCTTTATGCTGTGCAGATACACGCGGGTATAGCGCGGGGATGCCGTGACCGCTAGGGCCATGACAGCTCATGCAAGCCGCAACTTCACGTTCGGCGAAGCCGCCGCGATAAATGGCTTGGCCCTCTAGCGCGGTAATCGAAAGCGGCTCAGGCACAGCCTGCTCCGCAGGTTCCAACGAAGAGTAATAAGCATCCAAATCCACCATATCTTCTTCTGTAAGCGCAAGTATAAACGGCGCCATAATAGGGGAAACCCGATCACCGGCCTTATAAGCGGCTAGCTGATCGGCAATGTATCCTGGCACTTGTCCCGCCAAATTGGGGTATATAAAGGCTGGACTAATACCTACCGGGCCGTGACAAGCCATACAAATTGCATTTTTTTGCTTTCCTGCCTCTGCGCTACCGGCGGCAAAACCACTAACGGGTAAAGACAACAGTATCAAGCCAACCAGAACTGAATTTCTTGCTTTGAACAACATTAATAATGCTCCTTTGATTCCGCACCAAAACCAATACTATTTAGATGACGAAACGTGATTCGAACCAAATTTCTTATTAATAAAATACGGTTAAAACTGCGAGGCACGGTTTATATCATGTCGTTAAATAGGCGACAATAGCTGAATCTACTTTACCACCTTAATTAATGAATAACCGCCCACACATGGTCACCAAGAATAATTCCAACGCGCCGCTTCCGGCGTTGCTAGCCAATCCAATTTTTTTATTAGGTGCCACCAAGCGCTCGCAGTGGCCTGGTGATAGCGGCAATGAAGTCGCTTTTGCCGGACGCTCAAATGTTGGCAAGTCCAGTGCGATTAATTGCATTATGAATAGGCGCAAGCTGGCGCGAACCAGTAAAACACCCGGCCGAACACAACAGATAAATTTCTTTGATTTATCGGATTCGGCCAGAATTGTCGACCTTCCCGGTTATGGCTTCGCCAAAGTACCGTTAAAGGTCAGGCAACAATGGGAACTCGCAATCATCGACTACCTGACAAATCGTGAAAGCCTTGTAGGCCTCGTCCTGCTTATGGACAGCCGACATCCGCTTACCGAGCTGGATCAACAAATGATAGCCTGGTGTAAAAAAAATGCGATTCGCACGCATTTACTACTCACGAAAAGTGACAAGCTCAGCCGAAATAAAGCAGCCCAAAGCCTATTTAAAGTAAACGCTATCGTTAACGAAACAGAAAATTTCTCAGCTCAATTGTTTTCGTCTTTAAACCGAGATGGCCTCGACGAAGCTCGATCCTTGCTAACCGACTGGCTTGCATAATTTCGATAGATGGCTGCCCCAGTGAGCATCAAACATCACCTTCATAAATAACCCGCCATTGTCCCGTTGTGTCTCGCTGCCAGTACATCTGTTTCTGGCTTACATCTTGATAAGTATCACTCTCAAATACCTGCTCAAACACCACTAACATCGTATCTTCTTCTCCGGGATAGGCATATAAACCCTTTACGGAAACGTCCAGTCGAATAAATTCAGCAGACCGCATAACTCGACCCCGGCCAGCTATCCACTGCGAAAACGCCGTGCTGGAAAATTTAAATTTATTGGCATTGTATTGCTGCGCGTAGCGCTCGACATTCAACGACTCCCAGGCGAGCTCCCAGGCTTTTAGCGCCTCCATAAAACTGTCTTTTGATGCCGTTAAATCCGGTCTGGAAACCCATTCAACATGATCGCTGAGCACGACAGGAGTGTGTGCATCAGGTTCAATATATTGCGCTATATCCTCAAAATCTCTGTTACTGACGACAAAGCAACCCTCGCTCGCATAAGGCACACGACTGTATCGATCGGATGGTGTACCGTGCAGCCAAATACCATAACCGGTACGTTTGAGACCCTTGTCAAACACATTTGGATAATCTACTGGGAACGCACCAGAACCATAAAGATCCGGTAATTCCTTGTCGGCAATAAAATGTGTTATTTGATAAACACCTATTGGCGTTCGCAAATCGCCCTCCACTTGCTTACCCGCACCGCTTGAGCCGATTGCCATATAGTAGTGGGCAACCAGTTCTGGGGTCCCGCCTACGTTTTGATAAACGTAGAGCCGACTATTTTCCATGTCGCCCAACATCACATAAGACGCGTCACCCATATCCACAATGGCTGCAGGTGTTTGACCCGCCTTGGGCATTATCTCAACCGCTCTCGCTCTTGTCACCAGCTCTTGCCGAAAATCCTGGATTTGTTCGGAATTTTCAGCGTTGAACCGCGCCGCAACCTCTGCCAATGGTGAACTTGAACCGGTGTAGGCATCACCCAATAACACAGCGCCTATCCGGCTGGTTGGGTAATCATGGATGAACGCTGCGGATAACTCTCTTGCGCGCTCCAAATCCGTACTTTGAATGGCGGACATTACAGCCAACACTCTTGCCTCGTACGGATCTGGGGCACGTTCCGCCGAGTAAGAAACCGCGGCGATCAGTGCCAGATGAAACACAAGGGCGGCAAGCAGCTTCTTTGCCGTCGCAATTGCTCCTGTAACCCGGTATGTCTTTTCCATCTGCTCCTGTTCTCAACGATTAGTGTGCCAGGGCCCAGTTGGCTCCGGCCTTCGCCTCAACCAGCAATGGTACGTTCAAAGTACCCACGCTGCTCATTAATTCGCTCGCCGTCTCAATGACCAAAGCCTGCTGATTTTCCGGCAGTTCAAATACCAATTCGTCGTGCACCTGCATAATCATTTTTACTTCCGGTGCCTCTGTGACAATCCATTGGTCGACCGCAAGCATCGCCATTTTTATCAGATCCGCTGCAGTACCTTGCATTGGCGCATTGATAGCCGTGCGCTCGGCGTATTGACGCCGCGCGCCGTTACTCGATTTAATGTCGGGCAAATAGAGCCGGCGGCCATAAACGGTTTCGACAAAGCCATTTTCTCGAGCCTGCTCCCGGGTATTGTCCATATAGGCTTTCACGCCCGGATATCGTTCAAAATACACGTTAATGTACTCCTGCGCCTCCCCTATACGAACACCCAGTTGCTTGGCTAAACCAAACGCCGACATCCCATAAATCAAACCGAAATTTATCGCTTTTGCGCTCCTGCGCTGATCAGACGTGACATCGGCTAAAGCACAAGCAAAAACCTCGGCGGCGGTTGCGCGATGAATATCTTCGCCATTTTTAAACGCTTCGATCAAAGCTTCATCTCCAGACAAATGTGCCATGATGCGCAATTCAACCTGAGAGTAGTCAGCGGCTACCAACACGTTGCCCGGCTCAGGAATAAAGGCCTCGCGAATCCGTCTGCCTTCCTCGGTACGGATGGGTATATTCTGCAAATTTGGGTCCGAAGAAGATAAACGCCCGGTTGCAGTCACTGCCTGATGATAAGAGGTATGCACCCTATTGGTTTTTTTGCTGACCATTATCGGCAGTTTGTCGGTATACGTTGATTTGAGTTTGCCCAAACCACGATGCTCGACAATCAACCTTGGCAATTCGTGCTCCTGGGCTAGCTCCTGCAATACATCTTCAGCTGTTGACGGCTGACCCTTGGGGGTTTTGCGAATAACGGGGAGCCCCAGTTTTACAAACAAAATTTCTTGAATTTGCTTGGGTGAAGACAGGTTGAAGTCTCCTCCAGCGGCCTTATGTGCTTTTAGCTCCAGTTCTTGCATGCGCACAGCCAATTGTTGACTTTGCATCAACAGCATACCGCTATCGATATGTACGCCGTTCCGTTCTATCTTGGAAAGCACCGATACAAGTGGCATTTCCAGTGTATGAAACAACGTTTCTTGTTGCTTGTGTTTCGCTAGCTTGGGCATAATTACCTGGTGAAGCCGCAAGGTGATGTCTACATCTTCTGCGGCGTACGGCCCCGCTTGACCCAACGATACCTGGTCAAAGGTAATCTGGGCTTTGCCTTTGCCAGCGACTTCTTCAAATTTGGTCGTTTGCACGCCCAAATGCCGCATTGCGAGGCTATCCATATCGTGTCTGCCGACAACACTATCTAACAGATACGACTCCAACATTGTGTCGTACGCGATACCCGCCAACTGAATGTTGTAGTTGGCAAGAATCGAGCTATCGTACTTCAGGTTTTGACCAACTTTTAGTGCTGCTTCGTCTTCCAGCAAGGGTTTTAATTGCTGTAACACATAATCTCGATCAAGCTGTTCGGGAGCACCCATATAAGTATGCGCGACTGGCACATACGCGGCCTTGCCGATCTCAACGGCAAACGACACACCAACCAACTCGGCCGACATAATATCCAGTGAAGTTGTCTCGGTATCAAAAGCAAACAACTCTGCCTCTTCAAGCCGCTGCAACCAGACACCCAAAGACTTTTTATCAAGAACCGTTTCGTACTCCCTGTCAATTTCAGGATCAGCGCCTGACAGCGGCACCGCCGCAACATCCAGTTCGGACAACCATTTTTTAAACTCCAGCTCTTGATATAAATTAGCGAGCACTTGATTGTCTTGCTTCAGCAGCATCAAATCGTCCATCGTGAGGTCTAACCCAAGCTCGCATCGAATGGTTACCAAATCTTTTGACAACGGCAATTTTGGCAAAAACTCGCGTAAGTTTTCACCGACCTTGCCGCCAATGTCATCTGCATGTTTTACGATATTATCTAGCGTTGCATACTGTTCTAACCACTTTACTGCCGTCTTCGGCCCCACTTTCGGCACACCTGGCACGTTGTCTGAGCTATCGCCAATAAGCGCCAGATAATCAATTATCTGGTCTGGGCGAACGCCATATTTCTCAACCACACCATCAGTGTCATAGGTCACCTTTTTCATGGTATCGATAAGCGTTACTTTATCGTTCACTATTTGTGCTAAATCCTTGTCTCCGGTCGAAACCAAAACTTCAAAACCGGCGGCGGCACCCTGTGCGGCAAGCGTGCCAATCACATCATCGGCTTCAACCCCGACCACAGAGATTAAAGGCAAGCCCAGCGCCTTAACGGCTTGGTGTACATAATCGATCTGGCTTCTTAACTCATCTGGCATCGGCGGACGATTGGCCTTGTATTCCTCAAACATCTCGTGCCGAAAATTCTTGCCTTTCGCGTCAAATACCACCGCCATGTAATCCGGCTGAAACTCTGACTGCAAACTTTTCAGCATATTGACGACGCCAAAAACAGCGCCGGTAGGCTGGCCCTGGCTGGTAACAAATCGTTTGAGCGCTGGTTGAAAAAAAGAGCGGAACAGATACGACGAACCGTCGACCAAAATAAGTTGTTTTTGTGCCATCCACGCATTCTACTGGCTGTCGATCAAACAAGCACCTCTCAATACAGCCGTTAAATTTGCTGACTGATAACTGTACTAAACATGAGAATTGATCAACAATACTCTTTCACACATGTCCTTGCCCGGTGTTTAGTATAGGTAGCTTGTAATAGGTTCACGATTATGTTTGCACGATTTTTATTTCTGACCGTACTGCTCTGTCAACCTGTGATCGCCGAAGCAATGGATCCCTCGGTACGTTTTTACGAAATAAACAAGCGAGAACAACAAGATAGAATCTCTATACGGGGCCGCAATGATCCTGGCTGCAATGCCTTTCTTAAGAAACCCAAAACGTATCGCTTCAATCAAGTCGCATACCAATATTGTACTCTGTACACGGAGCGCGGCTGTAATGAAGGTGATGAAATCATCGCGCGCTGGTCCGGTGTGGGCCCCGAACTAACCGAATTAACCCAAGGTGGGAGATGGATACTGCAAGGTGGTACGGAGCGCGGCATTAATGTCGGCTCCTGGAATTGCGAACTACCGCCCTCAGAATAAGCTCATCATTCACCCACTGCTGTGAACCTTGTCACGGCTGTTTAGGTAGTGACTTAATATATAGATCCTGCTTGGCATAAGGTATTTCTATTCCGTGTTTGGCAAACGCCAGGTAAACCTCGCGATTCAAAAAATGTACGGCTCGGCCGCGCACTTCGGGGTCTTCCACCCAGCCCATCACTTCGTAGTCCACGCTGGATGATCCAAACCCACGGAATCGACATATCGGTACCGGGTCCTCACAAATTAAGTCACTGTTACTCGCCGCCTCAAGTAGTATTGTTTCGACTAAATCAATATCGGTGCCATAGGCTACACCTACGGGTACTCTAATTCGGTATTTGGGATTTATACCGGCAGACTCATTGACAATTTTCGCGTTTCCAATAACGGCATTGGGTATAGAGACTTCGGTGTAATCACGGGTAAACATCCGTGTGCTACGCAAGCCTATATGTGTAATTCGACCGCGTTCCCCAGCGTCCAACACAACATAATCGCCAATATTGTAGGGGCCATCTGCCAAAATCCAGACACCTGAAATCAGGTTAGCCAACGAGTCCTTTGCTGCAAAACCGATCGCTATACCCGCTATACCGGCAGACGCCAACCAGGCGGTCATGTCCACGCCCCATAGTGAAAACAGCAGGTATGCACCCACAATAATAACCAACAAAAGGGCGAGATTTTCGAATAGCGGCAAGGTTTGAATTTGTACTAACGAAGCCGAGCTACGACCCCTTCTGGCAGAATGCTGAAGTAGCTTTTTGCTGACCAGAATAACCAGCAATGCCCAGAAAAATATTGCCAAACTCGCCAACACAAAAACGAATTTCTCCGCAATCCCACCTGATACTTCGAACCATCTTATAAGCTCGGTCGCGCCCACGGCAACGACGGTATAAAACACAGGCTTGTGGGTATGATCGATAACCTGATCATCGATCAACTGGCTGCCAAACTGCGTCCTGATGGTGTTCACTGCCCGGGTAAACCCGCGGTCGGCGAGCCGTGCCAGCACATATAGCCCGAGTAAACAGATCACGGCTATTACCAGCGGGTTTGATACCGCGGGATGCGCCAATAATTGTGAAATTTGTTCTAGTGCCTCATTCATCGCGCTCTCCAACAGCTAGGAGCCTGTCCGAAAATAGAAGCCTACTGCGGGAAATCTGAATTTGGTTAAATTTTCCCATTATTTTCGTTGAATAGAATGACTATTCGCCTCAAATAATGAAAAAATTTAACTCAAATCAGCATCCCCTCGTAACGACTTCTATTCTCGGACAGGCTCCTAGTGTATTAAACAATATGCTGCTTCGCCAGATAATCATGAGATTGCATTTCGGTTAAACGACTGACTACCCGCTGAAACTCAAATGTCATGCGGTTTCCCGTGTAAAGTTCTTCAACACGGCATTCTGCAGCTACCAACAAATTCACATTATGGTCGTAAAGCACGTCAACCAAATTTACAAATCGCCGCGCTTCGTCATCTGTATAGCGGGTCATTTGTGGCACATCAGAAAGCAATACGGTGTGGTAACACATGGCTAACTCAATATAGTCATTTTGAGATCGAGGACCGCCACAAAGTTCTGCGAAATCAAACCAGATAATACCATCGGCAACATGTATCGTTTGTACGCTCCTGCCGTTTAGTAAAACTAGCGCCCGGGTCTCTCCCTCGTCCGGCGCTAATCGCTCAAAGTCATAACGTAAACCTGCCATCGCTTTGTCGTCACAAGGGTAAAGATAGGTTTGCGCGTGATCTAAAAACTCTAGCCGATAATCACGCCCGCCATCCAGATTAAACACCTCGGTGTGCTCAACTATTGAATTGATCGCCGGTAGAAACAAGTCTCGCTGCAAACCGCCCTTGTAAAGACAAATCGGCTCAACATTAGAGGTGGCGATTAAAGTAACACCCCGCTCAAACAAGCCCCGCAAAAGACGCGCCAGAATAACGGCATCTGCGACATCGTTAACTACAAACTCGTCAAAACAAAGCACTTGAATGCGCCGCGCACGACGTTCGGCAATAATATCAAGTGGATCTGTTTTATCGCGCAGTTGCTTTAACTCAATATGCACATCTCGCATAAACCGATGAAAATGAACTCGTTGTTTGCCCTCAAACGGCAAACAGTCATAAAACGTGTCGACCAGCCAGGTTTTCCCTCGACCCACTCCGCCCCAAAAATATAATCCGGTAATGGGTTTACGCTTGTTCTGCTTAAAAATCCCAAGCCGATTTAAAACGTTTTTCTTTTGCTGGCTGGCTTCGACTAATTTTTCGAAAAGTGCCTGCAATAACTCTACGGCTTGTTGCTGCGCAGAATCCGGAAAAAACTCTGGTTTTTCCAAATCGCGTTGATATTGATTGAGCGGTGTGACTTGCTGCGACATTAAAAATATCTTCGAACGTTTTACTGAAATGAATCGGTTTTAACTCTGGTGTAGTGCCCTAATACTCCAACAACTATGGTTTGATGGAGTGCTAGTATTCAGGCCTCGCTATCCGTACAGCCTACACGAACCCTTATGGTCACGATTCTACCTTACAAAAACGTTTTGCCCCGCATCGACAAAACTGTGTTTGTCGCTGAAACAGCAACCGTTATTGGTGATGTTGAGATCGCCGCAAATAGCGGCATCTGGTTTGGAGTCGTTGTGCGAGGCGATGTCAATGATATAAAGATTGGTTGTGGTACAAACATACAGGATAACTCAGTTATACACGTCGCTACTGACACTCAAGGATGCTACATAGGTGACAATGTTACGGTCGGGCATATGGCCATGTTGCACGCCTGTAACATCGAAAGCACTGCTTTTGTTGGGCTGAAAGCCTGCGTGATGGATGATGCAGTTGTTGAGTCTGGCGCTATGGTCGCCGCCGGTGCTCTGGTAACTCCAGGAAAACGCATACCTTCCGGGCAATTGTGGGCGGGTAGCCCCGCTCGTTATATGCGCGACCTCCGCCCGGAAGACGTTGAGGCCAATGCCCTCAATACCGCTCGATACGTAGAACTCGCTGCACGCTATCTAAAGGTCCAGTCCTCACGGGAACATTCACCTATCGGCTGAATCCGGTGTAGTGTCCCAAACTATAAAATCTCGGCGAGCCGATCAATCTCCACAAATCGGCTGGGTGCAATGCGCGGTTGCTGACTATCGGGAACACGAATACTTCGCAGCCATTTTATGCCGAATTGCTCTGCGGCCTCCAAAACGGGTTCACTATCATCAATAAACAGGGTTCTGCCGGGGTCAAATTTCACGCTATCTGAAAAACGCTCCCAAAATGCTTCTGATTCCTTGGCGTGACCGAAATCGTGAGAACAATACACTTCTTCGATTTTTTCTTGAAGACCCGTCTTTTTAAGCTTGAGGTTGACCACCTCACGATGCGCATTTGTCAGTAGTGAAAATTTTTTGCCCAGGCGCTGTAGACCTTCGAGAAACTCGGAGACGCCGGGCCGTAAGGCAATTTTGTTCGGATTTTGTTGCTTCAGGCTCATTACATCCACCTGTAATTCTCGTGACCAAAACTCCACGCAATACCATTCCAGCTGACCTCGTTTCGCTTCGAACCTGGCTCGAAGTGATTTCAACGCGGACTCTACCGTTAACTCATTTACACGCGCATACTCGCGCGGTAACACCTGATGCCAAAAATGAGTATCAAAATGCAAGTCGAGTAGCGTTCCATCCATATCCAGGAACACATGATCTATGCCCGGCCAATCTATTCGCATGTTTATATAGTTTAGCTAGTGCAGGGTCCTACACTAAATTCAGGCTTCACGTTTGCCGAATAATCGCTTCTTGGCATTGTGCAAAAAGCAAGTCAGGGCGTGGCTGAGTCGATGTGCAAATGGAAAATCTACGGCTAGCAACACCAGCCCCAAGGGCACCATCCAAATGCCCAATATCGGAAGGAAGGGGCCAATAATGCCCGCTACAACCAGCACGATACCTGCCGAAATCCGAACCGGAGGGCTTGGGTGCGTTTTTAAATACGCAATCATACGATCAATATTTTGTTTGATTTCCATTATTGTGCGTGGGCAGCGTGCGAACTTTTGCACCGTGGGGGCACGAAAGCAGTCAAAGCCATACTAGTTGACCAATCAATCGTAAACAGGTTGAATGACCAAGATTTAACAGGCCTGATTAATGCTTCTTAAAATCGATATTGCGGTATTCTGCTAGCCGCGAAGCGTTTAGGTCAACACGTAAGCCAATATTATGTCACTCAAATTCAGCAAAATGCACGGCCTGGGAAATGACTTCGTCGTCATCGACGCTATCAGTCAAAATGTCGACATGACTCCAGCGTTGGCGCAGGCGATGGCCGAACGTCGATTTGGTATTGGCTGTGACCAGGTGCTATTGGTCGAACCTGCGGGCGAACCCGACGTTGAATTCAACTACCGAATTTTTAATCAAGATGGTTCTGAGGTCTCACAGTGCGGCAATGGTGCCCGCTGTTTTGCAAAATTTGTCAGCGACAAAGGGCTAACTCAAAAAACTAGTTTTTCAGTTTTAACCCGTGCCGGCAAACTCGAATTAGTGTTGGATAAACCGGGCCTGGTAACGGTCGACATGGGACAACCCATTTTCGCGCCTTCAGAAATACCCTTCATAGCAGATCAGGCAGCGGACACTTATTCCATAGAAATCGATTCTGAAACGCTCAGGGTCTCGGTATTGTCGATGGGTAACCCACACGCCGTTCTACAGGTGGCGAATGTCGACCAGGCACCGGTAGATCGTATCGGGCAATGCCTGCAAAACCATCGACGTTTCCCGGAACAAGTGAACGTTGGTTTTATGCAGGTGCTTAATCGAAACAGTTTCAAGCTGCGTGTATTTGAACGGGGCGTTGGTGAAACACTGGCCTGCGGCAGTGGCGCCTGCGCTGCGATGGTTGCAGGCGTGAAGCTGAATCTACTCGATTCAACGGCCGCCGCCCATTTAACCGGAGGCGAGCTCGATCTGTCCTGGGAAGGGCGGGGTTGTTCAGTTTATACGACAGGCCCGGCGAAATTCGTTTATGATGGAATTTGGTTAGAAGCCCCTTAACTGATAGTCGGCTAGCAACCAATCATCATATGGTTCAGGACACTACGCTAACAATGAGCAAACAAAATCTCAAAGAAACGTCGCCCAGCATCGATATCGAAGATGTGTTGGCTTACCTTAAAAGCAATCCAGATAGCGCCGTCCAGTACCCTCATTTATTGGAACACCTGCAACTCAGCGATAATCAGAATCCCGGGGTTACCTCGCTGATTGAGAGGCAGATCGTAATGCTGCGCGAAAAACTTGATCGTATGCGCGTGCAAACCGATGAATTAATAGCATCTGCCAGAGAAAACGAATCGATTCAAGACCGGGTTTTTAATCTTGCTTTGGAAGTTATGAGCGAAACATCGATGGACGATCTCTTAAGTACTCTCTACTCTTGCTTGCAAGATCGCTTTGCGGTCGATTTTATCTCGCTTCGCGTACCTCTCGATTTGGTCAAAAATGAAGGCTTGGATGAATTCAACAAGCGCTACCTGAAAGACGAGAATTTTCAATTGGCGCTAGGGCGCATTGGTAAAAAGTCCGCACGCTGTAACCAACGCTTTCCTGACCCTTTACTAGCCTTCTTTTTTGAGGACGCCGCCGAGAACATCGGCTCCGCTGCGCTGTTACCGCTCAGCCTATCGTTCGGAGATACAGATTCAGTTGGCTTGCTCGCGCTTGGCGCTAATTCAGCTGATCGATTTGACGCCAATTTAGGAACGCATCATCTGGAGCAAATAGGCAAAATAGCCATCGCCGGCATGTCACGAATATTGGCTAGCCACTATTAGTAATCCTTCAATAAAAGTCGCACAAAAAGAAGCCAGCGAGTTTCTCGAACACCTCCGTATTCAAAAACGGTTGTCTGCCCACACCTTGAGTGCTTACCAGCGCGATATCAAAAAGTTGCTCGATTATGCCGAGCAACAAACTCTGACCCTGTGGCGTGATTTGAACGCCCATCACGCAAGAAGGTTTGCCGCGAGTTTGAATGGCAAAGGCATGGCGCCTAAAAGCGTGCAGCGAACATTGTCTGGACTACGCAGCTTTTTTTTCTGGTTGTGCCAACACAATAAGACTTCTATCAATCCGTTTGTGGATGTTCGCGCACCAAAAATTCCTTCGCGACTACCCAAAACTCTGGGCGTAGAACAACTGACCCAATTGATCGAGATTCCGCTCAGTGAAGACGACCCTTTAAGTTATCGAGACAAGGCGATCATGGAGCTGTTTTATTCTTCTGGTCTACGTCTGGCTGAATTATGCGGCTTGCAAATGAGTGAGCTCAGTCTTTCTGAGGGCTTGGCAAGGGTAACCGGCAAAGGACAGAAAACGCGTGAAGTTCCTGTGGGTCGGCTGGCGCTGATTGCTCTAAAAGATTGGATGAAATATCGCGTTCGTTACCAAAAAGGCAATACGGATTCAATTTTTGTAGGCAAACAGGGCAAAGAAATTAATCCGCGCACCGTACAACGACGGCTACAAATGTGGGCTGACCGGCAAGGCATGAATATCACTGTCACGCCACATATGTTGCGGCACAGCTTTGCCAGCCATTTGCTTGAATCGAGTGGCGAACTACGCGCGGTTCAAGAACTATTGGGCCATGCCAATATCAGCACGACCCAAATATATACGCATCTGGACTATCAACATCTTGCCAAGGTTTACGACAAGGCTCACCCGCGGGCGAAG
>JABJKL010000014.1 GCA_018660405.1 Pseudomonadota bacterium
AAGACGCGTTATTATATCAGCATATATTGCGCCAGCGCTTCGCCTTACCCACCCCGAGGCATGATGAGAGAAATGATGAATATAATCAATAAGTTACGATTCTTAAGCTTGTCAATTCTGCTGATATTTTCAGTTTTCAGTATTGCCTTAAGTGCTCAGGAACATCAGGGGCATAGTGCCCAAGATAGTGCACAAAATGACCCCAATGAGCACATGAATCAGGCCTCGTTTGAGGATCTGACCGCTGGCTTCGATTCACCAGACCGGCAAGAATGGCAAAAGCCAGAGGACGCGATTGCAGCGTTGGGTGAACTAACCGGCAAGACGGTGATGGATATAGGCAGCGGCACGGGGTATTTCAGTTTCAGGCTGCTAGACGCTGGTGCTAATGTTATCTGTGCTGACGTTGACGAGCGTTTTCTGAATTTTATCAAGGAGAAGAGAGACAACCTTGGGCTGGCCGACCGGATGGAGTTGCGTCATGTACCTTACGACTCCGCCAATCTAGGTGAAGCAGAAGTCGATATGGTGCTAATCGTGGATACATACCATCATATTGAATACCGTGAAAACTATTTCGCTGCGGTTCGCCAGGGCATTAAACCCGGTGGCAAATTGGTGGTGATCGATTTTGAAAAGCGCGAATTACCGGTGGGACCACCAGTAAGAATGAAGCTTGATGCAGAAACCATCATCAGCGAGCTCCGGGCAGCTGGATTTGAGAATTTCGAAGTTGACCACGAGTTATTGCCCTACCAATACATGATATTTGCATCTTGATATCCGCTTTCCCGTCGACCACAAAGTGCCTTACTAAATCTATAGGTGTTATTCCCTCTCTAGACTGGAGTAATATCAACTCGCGACAAGGGTACTAGACGGTTGCTCGGAGATCAGCAAGATGGCTCTATCACCCTCAAGGGTAGTGCATGGGCCATCAAGGGGACAGTTCCAAATCGTTAACCGGTTTGCATCCCGCCCTCGTCTAGTTTTTCTGAAAATGAAGCATATAGTTTTCAGACAGTGATGGCAGGTTAACTTCCTCAACCATTGAAAATCCCGACGATTCAATTTCTTCGATGACCGTTTCCTTACCCGCACGTACGTGATCCAACCGACCTTGTGGCGTTACACCGGGAATGCGTTGGTAATCGATAATAAACATTTCACCGCCGGGGACTAGCAACCGAGCCAGATCTCTTACCATCGTTCGTGGAAATTCGAAGTGGTGGTATACATCGGACAGAAAGACAATATCCGCCGAGGCATCGGAAAGGTTTGTGGTCTTATCCTCACCGAGAACAGTTGTAATATTACTCAATCCGTCTTTTTCGGCATTTAGATCGATAAAGTCGAGGAATTGTTGTGCAATATCGACCGAATAAACGTGCCCATCAGGGCCCGTGGCGTTTGCAAACAATTGTGTGTATAAGCCCGTACCTGCGCCTATATCGGCAATACGATCACCTTTTTGAATATCGATCACATCGATAATCTCAAAGCGTGCGATATAAACTTCGCGGCTTTCACCGGTAAATCGTTCCGCCCACTGCGCAACATCAAGATTTCCACTTTTGTAATTATTATTAATCTCTGGCGCGACATTAACTTCCTGGCTAAAACTCGTCGAAATGCAGGCCGATAAACACACTATTACGGTTATAAATATACGAATCATTTTTGTTATCTCAGTTGTGATTGAAAAATTAGCGCTAGCTTCGCATTATTTTGGCGCAGAAAATATAGCGAAACGGCTGCTGCTTAATGCTAGAAACGATTTGCTTTTATTAAATCAGCTTACTTGTCCGGGTATTAGTTGGAATAGAGCCTGGGCGTTCCGATCCAAAATACCTTCAACCTCGCTCAAGGTAAGCCCAACATCACCCACATAATCAACGCAGCGTTGATACATATTTCCTACCTCATAAGGATAGTCGCTGCCCAAAACTACCCGGTCGGCACCAAATGAGTCACAGGCGCAACGCAAAGCTGGCACATGAGCGTGAGACACGGTGTCATACCAAAACCGTTTTGCAGTAATGCTTGGCATCTCCATGCCTTCTTTCATGTACATACCAAACTGGTTATCCAGCCGTGACATTAAATTGGAGATTTCGCCACCCAGATGCGGAACGATAATACGCACATTTGGGTATCGTGATGGGATACCCTGGGCGATCAGGTGCGCGGTCAACATGGTGTCTTCAATGGTTGCGCCAATTGGCCAGGTGAGGTTATAGGCATTGACCATAGCAGAACATGCGCCGACGCCTTCCGGGTGGAAAAACAAAATCGAACCGCGTCGGTTCATTTCTTCCCAGAACGGATCAAAAGCTGGATCTGTCACTGATTTACACATCACTGATGTGCCCATTGTGACGCCTACCATACCCAGGGTATCGAGCGCCCGGGTCATTTCTTCCAGCGAAGCGTCTACGTGTGGTAGCGGTGTAACCGCATAAGCCGCAAAACGATCGGGGTGCTGTTCAACCATGTCTGCATAGGCGTCGTTTATATATCGGGCGGCCGTGATTCCATGTTCTTCATTTTCAAAGTAAGGAAGCTGAGGCGCTGCTGAGAGCAGCATCATCTCTACACCCGTATTGTCCATCATCTCGAATCGTGCTTCCAGCTCTTCGGGGCTTCCGCCCCCACCCGGCAGTGGTGCCTTTCGCGCAATCGCCGTGCCAGTACCCCCACCACCGTATTCGTCAAGCATGTCCAGATATTCAACAGGATAATAATGTCCGTGGACATCAATACGTAGTTTTTCCGGAGCTACTGCTGCAGCGGTTGTGGATTGCGCATACACTTGCGATGACGTGCCTGTAAGTGCCGCTGCGACGCCGCCAGCTGCAACTTTTAAAATATCTCGACGATCAACAATAATTCCTTCTTTAGGCATGCTATATCCTCCGTTTACCATTTATTAGCTTGGTTCAAACTTACATTGGATAGATAGAGCGTGTAATTGACCTATGTCAATATCATTAGATATGAGTTTAGTTCAATAAGGATTAAGCCCCCAATATCGTTCCAGGATCATTAAAATGGAGATCTTCTGGCACATAAATGTCCATCCTCACTCTAGCGGCATAAGGATGGCCTTTTGTTTATTTAGGGAATCTCTACTAATTAATCGCTGGCAAAGCAATAAAAACGGCCAGCACCGCCAGTTTCGTTGAAACTCTCCAAAGAGCAGCCATCGGTAGCATGCGATGAATTCCACGACGTATTAAATGAACTTAGGCGATCATGATGGCCAATCATGGCACTGGCATCCGGATCATGACTGGTCCAATTATCGCAGGTGAGATTATGGCGCCGGGATACTCCCGATGAGAAGGCTCTGCCGTGGCTATCCGACCCCGTAAGCATATCGTGCTCATTGTTCGTCCCTTCTGGTCGGACACGACCATTCACAAGTTCTCCCTTTTCTGTCAAAGCGGTCGCGCGGTAGATCAGATTGCTGTCGCGCTGAATATCGCCATGCAAATCGGCCAGGCTGGTGGCGATCAGAACGCCTTTTGCGTTACTCCACGGTCCGCTACCAATCCGGTCTCTTGCATTGACTGCCGGTTCGGTGGGTGTGCCATGGGTGCTCAAATATGCGCGCCACTCATGTTCACCAGCATCCGCTTGTGTAGCCAGCCGCTGACAAATAGCATCAGCACCCGCCAGTCCACCCAGATCACCACTGTGTGACTCGCCGGTGACGAAGAAGGTCATGGGAGCATCGGTTTCTTGTTGCGCAAACACTGTTGGCGACAACAACGTTGCAACGGCGGCCGCCGAAAGAAGATAGGCTTTTATTTTCATGATATTTCTCCGTGGAAGTTATAGGTACAAATATAAAGGCGATTAGCAGACCCCATACGATCAACGCTCCGCTTCCTCTTCCCTCGATGGGTCACGCGAGAAGCGCTGCGCGCTATCCACTTCGCAATCGAAAGGATACATGGCCTCTTCATCGGCTACTCTATTCCATTTGATAATGGCGGTGTATGGCTCAGATAGATACACCGGATCGCTAACCGTGTATTCGATGGTGAGTATTTGACCGTCATCGCTCGCAGTGTACCGCTCAATTACGGTTTTCTGGGGGCTTGAAGGAACATCGGCGCCACCGCCATTGGTATGGCCTGCCAGCGCAAGCCCCCAGTTTGACGCCGGGTAATCACGACTCTCGATCACTAGAGTGTCACCTTCTATCCGCCCACTGACCATCCCCATAATGCCGGTTAATTCCGCCAGCCTGGGTCGCGTATCCAAGGGTATGGTGCGACGGACACCATACGCCTCGTGATGAAAAACGATTTCCTGCCCGGTGATCTGAATATCGTTCAGCAAAGGCCCATATAAAATACCCGGTATGCTGGCCGGTTCACAGGTGTTCGCCGGTGAATTTTGCGGGTCATAATTCTCCCAGGCCAAGAGTCCCGCAGTGTTCAGGGGTAGTGGTGATTCTGTGTTTGCCACAGGAATCGGAACCGCCCAGCGGCCCGTCACCGCAGCAACGCCGCTAACTTCTGCAAGAGGCACACCGGCGCTCAGATCCGGAGGTTTTCCAAAAGATTCTCCATTCTCGGTGATAAATCCGATCCCATATACCAGAGGATTGTCTTGCCTACGGTTTGGCCATGCGATGACGGTAATCAGATCTCCGGGTTTAAAAGTATCCTCGTCAACCCCCATTCGTTTAAAGTTAGGTAACGCACCCGCCTCAACTGTACCCCGTCAGCACTAGTTGGACAGTTTAAGGTGATTGTCTAAGAGAGACTTTTCGTTCATCGTTAATCCAAGAGGAAACGATGATGACTTATTCTAAATCAACGAAACGCAGTGCTGAGAAAACGGTACGAGATATTC
>JABJKL010000091.1 GCA_018660405.1 Pseudomonadota bacterium
ATATGCTTTTTCCATGTCTTGTGCGACGACCATGCCATCCTCGTAAAGCGAACCCAGATCGGCTTGTGCCCAATCTTCTCCCGCTTCGGCACTCGCTCGAACTGCAGGCAATGAACGTCTAAACAAGTCTTCTGCAAAGCTTGTATTTTCAGCAACCCCGCGGCCGAGTTGCCACATTACCGCAACTCTGAATTGGGCGCGGGCAACACCACGATCTGCGAGCGGCTTAAGCGCGCTGTACGCTTCATCGTAACGACCATGGTAGTAGTGCTGTAAACCCGCTGCCATATCAAATTCGCTAAGGCTTAGTACAGTAGTCGGTTGTTCGGCGGTAATTTGCGTTTCGATGATTGCCACATTGGTGCGTTGTTCCGTCTGACCTGTGGATGCATCGACTCCAGATGAAGGGACGGTGAGCAAAGGTTTGGGATTCTGTGCTGGCTCCATCGAGTCGTTGATGTGGTTTTCGTTTTGGGAAATTAACCAGCCAGATTCCATTTGGGTTGGCGTGGTGGTGGGTGTAGCCGTTGATGCGATCGACAAAGCATCAACTTGGTTACGCAGTAGGGCAAGGGAGGGGTTGTCGGGTGCCAATGTAGAAACAGCGTTTAATCTGCTGGTGGCAGCATCGAAATTGTTGCTCAATATTGCTTCATTCGCTAGCTCTAGTTGTTGCGTAATGATTCGATCAATGCCGCCGAGCGCTATTACGTTGTCCGGCTCAAAGCTAAGTACTTGTTGATAGTAGAACACAGCGTTAGCTCGTGGAGGACTTAATTCAGCGCCGTCACTCAAAGAAGATTCCGCAGCAGAAAGCAACTCGTCGATATTGGATGCGCGTTCATCTTGCTTGACCTGGTATTGGCGAATCGCGTCTTCAAAAGAGAGGGTGCGTCGGTTCTCCGGGTCGATTTCTTGCATTCGTAGCAAGAGATTTTGAGCTTCCGGTAAATTATTAGCAGAGAGCGCCGCGCTGCCATTTTGTGACATTCCCGTTATTATCCGACCGATACCTTGCGTCGCCTCACTATTAGATGGTTCAAGCTCAAGCACCTTTTGATACATATCAGCAGCATTATCTTCGCGGGGGTCACTAAATTGACCCGTATTTTCGAGCTGTCGAGCGATCTCCAGGAAGTCTTGCACCGCGGTCGTTATGCGTTCTTCTTCCGCATACGCCTGCGCCCGACCAAGATCATCCTGTCGAACAAAACTATTTTCGGTTTGTTGTAATGTACCGTTGGCTTCATCGATTTGAGCATCCCGGTAAATAGCGTCAAGTTCTGGTGTGCTGAGTAGCGCACCTTCCCTTGAAGTGACAAGGTTATTATTCCTGCCTGGTTCAGGGATGATTAGCGCTATCGCGATAAGCACGATAAAAGTGCCCAGTATCCACCAACCCAGCTTGCTACTTTGAACCATCTTACGTTTACGAGTAATGGAACCTAACTGACCACCGAGCAAGCGCGTTTTCCGACTATTACCGGTAGCCGTCTGTGCAAGATTGTTGCTTTTTGGGTGGTGTCGACCAGAGGTTCGGGTATCTACACGCTTGTTTTTTAAGCCAACGCGCGATTCTATATCGGAGCGCGTTACATTTCGGATGGGGTCAGAATCGTGATCTGGGCCTTGGTTGTTGTCCGAACTCATAAGTCAATAGAAGTGCCGTTCAGTTTCTTTCCGTGGCTCGTTTGGCAGTTCGATTTTGTATAATGTATTTTTGCACATCGCCACCAATATGTTGCTGCCCGCGAGACCGTGCAAATTGGATTTGTTTTTGTCGTTCTGCGTAACGTTGTTTTTGCTCATGACTGGTTTGTTTAGCGCAATGTAGACAACTTATGCCCGGCACGTAGCTCGGCAATGCTTTGTCTTCCTCGGTTATTGGTCGGCGACAAGCATGGCATTGATCATACTGACCTTTGTTCAGTTCGTTATCGACCGCGACACGATCATCAAACACGAAGCATTCACCTTGCCATAAACTTTGCTTTGCGGGTACTTTCTCAAGGTAATTTAATATCCCACCTTTGAGGTGATAGACCTGATCAAAGCCTTTTGCTTTTAGTAAGGCAGTGGATTTCTCACAACGAATTCCGCCAGTGCAAAACATCGCAATCTTTTTATCTTTATGCGATTCAAGGTGCTCATCTACGTATTTCGGAAATTCGCGAAAAGTTTCTGTGGCAGGATTTATCGCGTCCTTAAACGTGCCAATTTGAACCTCATACTCGTTGCGTGTATCAACAAGGATGACATCAGGATCAGCCAGTAGAGTATTCCAGTCTTTGGGTTCGACATAAGTCCCCACTTGTTTGGTCGGGTCTGCCGCGGGAAAGCCCAATGAAACGATTTCTTTTTTCAGCTTAACTTTGGTTCGCAGAAAGGGGCGCTCGTGGTGTAGTGAGTTTTTGCTATCAAGATCGCTCAAGCGGGCGTCACTTTTCAACCAGGTCAGTACGCTTTCAATATCCTGAGAACGCCCTGAGATGGTGCCGTTGATGCCTTCTTCGGCTAATAAAATAGTGCCGCGCACCTGATGCTGAAGCATCAGCTTTTTAAGCACAGGCTGAATTTCTTTATAGTCGGGTAGTGCGACGAACTTATAGAGCGCGCACACTACGTAGGGTGTAGTGTTGTTCATAATATTGCTTGCCGAATCGTAAATTCGGTGCATTAAAATAAGCTAATAGTGAATATTAACGCAGATTGAACAGTGATTGGCGTAATTTCGGGACCTTTCCTTTACACGCATTCGCTCGGTTGTAGCTTGTAGCGAACCCAAAAGTGCGCGGGTCGACGTGCTATTTACTCAAGGTCTAGAAATTTATCACTCATGCCAACCATATTAAAACCGGCATCCACATAAGTGATCTCTCCAGTGATGCCAGAAGCCAGGTCGGAGCAAAGGAATGCGCAGGCATTACCCACTTCATCAATATCAACGCAGCGGCCAAGCGGCACTGTTTTTTCAAAGTACTGAAGCATTTTTCGAAAGTTTTTAATCCCCGAGGCGGCCAATGTGCGAATCGGGCCGGCAGAGACAGCATTAACCCGAATGCCTTCTGGGCCAAGGCTTTGTGCCATATAGCGAACATTCGCTTCCAGTGATGCTTTGGCAAGGCCCATAACATTGTAGTTAGGCATAGAACGCACCGAGCCAATATAAGTTAACGTCAGTAAGGCTGCGTTACGGCCCTGCATCATGGCTCGGCCACTTTTAGCCAATGCGGTAAAGCTGTAAGAGCTGATGTCATGGGCTAATTTGAACCCATCACGCGTTACGCTATCCAGATAGCTGCCTTCCAGTTCTTCCCGCGGTGCAAAGCCGACCGAATGAACGATACCATCCAGACCATCCCAGCGTTTTGCGAGTTCGATGAACACATTGTCTATTTCTTCGTCGCTGGCAACGTCGCAAGGCAGAGCAATATCTGAGTCACAGAGCCCGGCAAACTTCTCAACGCGAGGTTTGAGTTTTTCGTTTTGATAGGTAAACGCCAGTTCAGCACCTTCACGATGCATGGCTTGTGCGGTGCCCCAGGCGATTGAACGATTACTTGCCACGCCAACGATTAGTATCTTTTTACCAGCTAGAAAACCCATGAAAACTCCGATAGATAGTTTGCTAAACGATTAGAAATTTTGGCGTATTGTACACATCTGGGCTGAATATCAAATAAATCAATTAGCCGAGCTTTGGTTGCCGCTATTAGATTTAGCAAAGGTCCAACGCATCAGTGGTTTTGCTATCGCGAACAATAGTATGCCCGCCAGTATGCTATTCAACGCTATTTGCGTATATAGCCCCGGCATGTCGGCGAGGTTATCCGAACTGAACCGACCGGCGAGTATGCCTGCCAATATGCTGCCAAACGAATATGAAAGAATAAAGCAGCCCATGATTTGGCCCACGTACTTGCGGGGAGCCAAATAACTGACCGCGCTAAGACCCACCGGGCTTAGGCATAGTTCACCCATGGTATGCAGCAGGTAAGTTAATATCAGAAAATAGGGCATGGCTGGGTTGCCGGCTACCACAACTTTGGCGGCCACGATCATGACGCCGAAACCCAAACCGAGCTGAACCAGCCCAAAGGCAAACTTAACCGGGTGTGACGGGTCGAGATTCCGTTTGGCTAACCAAACCCAGAGCCAGCTAAACAGTGGCGCTAGTGTAATAATAAAAACAGCATTCAACGACTGAAACCAGCCAGCCGGTATCTCGAAGCCGCCAAACTCTCGTTGCGTATAGCGATCAGCAAAAAGATTAAGAGATGAGCCAGCCTGCTCGAACCCCGACCAAAATATCGCCGATGCCATGGTCAGTATGATAATCAGGATGCAGCGCCGTTTCTCAGCGGAATTTAGCCCGCCAAACAACAATATCCACGCAAAATACGCAAAGAATATGGCTGATATAAAAAAGGCCATATTCACTGCCACCACACTCGCGTCTATTTGAATGATCCCCGCAAGTGATAAACCCAGGATTGATAGTAGCGTCACTACCAAGAGACCAATCCAGGACCAATGTTTGCTTTTGGTGGTGCTTGGGTTATGCGGTTCCAGTCCGACAGTTCCCAGCCGGTGTTTACCTAACTGGAACTGAATGACACCGACCAGCATACCAACGCCAGCAGCAGCAAAACCCCAGTGCCAGCCAAAACGTTCGCTTTCGCCCAGGGAGCTGCAAACCAGTGGGCCAATCGCTGCCCCCAGATTGATGCCCATATAAAATAGTGTAAAGCCACCGTCTCTGCGTGGATCATCTCCCTGGTAAAGCTCACCAACCATCGCGGTAATATTGGGTTTTAACAGGCCTGTGCCAACTATTATCAATAGCAGGCCCAAAAAGAAAGTCGACAAGCTCGGAATGGCTAATACAAAGTGGCCAGCGGTAATGATCATGGCGCCCAACAAGACCGTTCGTTGCGCACCCAGTAAACGATCGGCAATCCATCCGCCAGGTAAGGCCATTAAATACACCCCACCGGTGTAGATGCCGTAGGTGGCCGTTGCTGTTTGGTCGGTAAACCCAAGGCCACCTTGTATGTTATCCACCATAAAGAGCACCAGCAAAGCGCGCATGCCGTAATAACTCATGCGTTCCCACATTTCCGTAAAAAACAGGTTGCTCAGGCCAGCGGGGTGCCCTGCGAGTGGAGAAAATTTCATACTGTGTCCTCTGGTTCAGTTCGCGGATATTGACGCTAACTTATATTTGCTGGATAGTGCGTACAGCTTTAGTTGATGGCATAGTTGACCATGATAGTTGGTCATAATGCTATCAGAAATTTTATCAACCGCATCGAGACTAACCCACCCAGCAGTCTATGTTCTCCAAGTTAGTTCTTTCTTTTGTTGTCGCGCTATTGATGACAGCCTGTGGCAGTGGTGAAACCAATGTCGAATCAGGAAACCGCGATGGTATTTTGCATTTTGGCAATGGTGTAGAACCACAGGGGCTTGATCCGCATATTGTGACCGGTGTGCCGGAAGACCATCTTATGCATGCGCTGTTTG
>JABJKL010000013.1 GCA_018660405.1 Pseudomonadota bacterium
ACGGTGACTCGGGTAGAAGGTGAATCCAGTGTATCGCGGGTAGAGTTTACGAAAATCGGCAAAGACTGGTCACCGCAAGGCGAACCCAGATTTATCGACTGTGATTGCGTAAGTCTCGGTAATGGACTGATCCCTGCCTTTGAATCATTTCAACTTGCCGGTATTTCCCTAGAACACCGCCGTGATTTAGGAGGATGGATTCCTGAAGCGGAGCAAGACGGTCGAACAGATGTGAGCGGTTGTTTTATTTGTGGTGATGGAGCAGGAATACGAGGATCGCTGGCGGCAGAAAGTCATGGAAAGCTAGCCGGATTGTCTGCTGTCGCCTTTCTGGGAGCGCAGATCAATCACCCGATAGATGAGCTACGGCGAGAAAACACGCGCGCCGCGACCTTTGGTGAGGCAATGAGTAAACTGAGTATTCCCCGCCCCGGCCTAGGCAAACTGACCACAGCACAGACTGTAGTTTGTCGCTGCGAAGGCATCACTCGTGCGGAAATAGAAGATCAGATAGATCTTGGCGCGCAGAGCACAATCTCGGTTAAGTCTGGAGTCCGAGTTGGCATGGGGCCTTGTGGAGGAAAGTTTTGTCAGACAGCAATATCAGATTTGATTGCTAAAGCGAAAAGCTGCCCGGTGAGCGAGATTACGCCACCAACCGCCCGCCCACCATTAAGGCCTGTCTCTGTGAATACCCTGGCTGGGGATTTCGACTACTCTGATCTTCCTATTTCAAAGCCCTCACCGCTGTGAATGAAATCTACGACATAGCTTGTATTGGTGGCGGCATCATGGGATGCGCCTCTGCTCTGCAAATGGCTGAAGGGGGTATAAAACCCATAGTGCTCGATCAAGGCGATTTAGGACAAGGAGCATCTGGTGTAAATGCCGGCACTCTGAGCCTGCAGATCAAACGGGTAAAGCTAATGCCCTATGCGCTTCGCGGTCATCAAGAGTGGGAGTCTATGGGTGATGCAGTTGGCTTTAGGAAGACCGGAGGATACACGCTTGCCTTCACCGACCACGAAGCCGAGCTATTGCAAGAGAGAATGAGGCTCAAGGTTGACGCCGGTGCGCCAATTGAATTTGTATCGAACAGAGTACTCAATCAGGCCGAACCAAATTTAGCTGATCGAGTTGTGGCTGCTAGTTATTGTGCTGAAGATGGCTACGCGAACTCGTCTCTCACAGGTCAGTTCTATCGCGCCAAGTTAAAACAACAGGGCGTCCAATATCGCGAAGGTTTCAAGGTGCTTGGTGTTGAGGCATGTAATGATGGTTATGTGATTCGCTCCACCAACTCTTCTGTCAAAGCAAAGAAGTTGCTGTTATCGGCTGGTGCTTGGTTAAAACCTCTCGCCGCCTTAATGGATGTTGAACTTCCGGTGCAAGCACGCATTAATACGGTATCCGTCACTGAAAGATTACCGATGTTAATGCGCTCAGTGATTGGTCACGCCACTGGACTGCTAACGATGAAACAAAAAGCCAACGGCACTCTGTTGATCGGTGGCGGCTGGCAGGGTCGCGGCACGCCCGAGCAAGGCCGTGGACAGATTGACACGGATTCGCTGCGATCAAATTTAGCATTAGCCCGACACGTCCTACCAGCTCTTGAATATGCCCGGATAGCACGTTCATGGACTGGATTTGAAGCGCATGTTCCTGATTTTTATCCACTCGCGGGCAAGCTTCCGGGCTATGAAGATGTGTTTGTACTAGGCTGTGTACGCGGGGGCTATACCATTGGCCCGTACATCGGCAAGCTAATGGGGGATTACATTCTTGAACGAACAACTGAACTGCCCTTGTTTGATCCGGGGCGAAATTTTGTCGAGGTGGTGGCATGAGCGATCTAAGCATTGCAGGTCAATTAGATGGCAAGTTAGCCATAGTAACCGGGGGTGGCAGCGGTATTGGGGAAGCGACCGCACGCTTATTTGCTGAACAGGGCGCAACTGTGGTGGTCACTGGCCGCCGTAGAGAACAAATTGAAAGCGTGGCTGCAGACATAGGTGGTCGCGCCATTGTTTGCGACGTGTCCGATTCAGGACAAGTACAGAATCTGTTTCAGAAAGTCATTGAAATTACGGGGAGGGTCGACATACTTCTCAATAACGCCGGCGGCCCTGGACCCATCGCGCCAGTTGCTGAAGTAGATATGCAGGCCTGGGTTGAATGCATGAACATAAATCTGGTTGGCGCTATGTACTGCTTACAAGAGGCGGCCAAAGTTATGATCAAGCAGCAATCCGGCTCTATCATCAATATGTCGTCCTTGATGGGCATACAAGGCTACCCGATGCGATCCGCCTACGTAGCCTCCAAATTCGCTTTAATCGGAATCACTGAAACCATGGCGCGTGAACTCGGCCCTGACAATGTCAGGGTGAATGCATTGATGCCTGGTGCTGTGTCGGGTGCCAACATGGATAGAATTTTACAAAGTCGCGCTGCATCTGAGAATCGCACAGTAGAAGAGATAGAAAGAGAAAACTACACCGACGTGGCAGCTCTTAAGCGTTGGGTTGCTCCGGAAGAAGTTGCTAGAGCGGCATTGTTCTACGCCTCTGATCATAGCTCTGCGGTGACGGGTGACAAAATGAAGGTTTGCTGTGGACGTTTCTAATTGACGATTGCAATGAGGGCTACCTGAATCCCCCTCGAAATTACTGAGCCTTTAATTCAGTTGGCTCTGCTAATTCTTTAAAATGACAGGCAGATTTAACGGCCCCCTAAAAACAAAGCCGGACCACCGCACATCTTGCGCTGACGTCAGCTGCATATTGGGAAAGCGCTGAAACAACAAGGGTAGGATTGTCTTAAGCATCGTGCGTGCGACGTGCATACCTTGACAAAAATGAGGCCCGTTACCAAAAGCCTGATGCGGTTTTTTATCACGAAATATATTGAATTTGTCCGCGTCTTCAAACACATCTTCATCACGATTCGCTGAAGCCTGAATGGTATTGATAGTAGTTCCCTTTTTAATTTCAAAACCACGTATCTGTGTATCGATTGCGGCAATGCGCGGACTAACTTGTATGGGCGCAATCCAACGAACAGACTCTTCAACCGCCTTTGCCCAGTAACTGCTATCGTTCTTTGCCGCATCTAGTTGTTCCGGATTGGTCAGCAATCCATACAACACTGTCAGCAAAGCATCTCTGGGCTCATTAATGCCACCACCAATTGCCACCTTAATATTGGCCACGATCTGGCTGTTTGGAATTGGGTTTTCAGCGTTGACCATCAATGACAAGGCATTCATCTGGGGATTGCGAAGCAGCTGCTCAGTGTTTTTTTCTATGCAGCTATTCATCTCTTTATGCGCAAGGTCGCAACGCTCAAAAATGGAATCTAAGCGACCATAGTTTCCCGCACCATCCATCAATGTCTGTGACCAATATTCCATTTGGCTGTCTGAGACGTTGGAGATTCCCAATAATTTTGCCAGGCAGCGGGCAGCATACGGGCCCGCGAGAACTGGAAAAAGATCAATAACTTCGTTTTGTGGCAAACGATCAACGAACTCCTCTGCAATTTCGGCGTGCACGGACTGCCAGACATCTACGATGCTTTTGGGGGTATAAGCCATTGCCATCGCATTCCGCTCACTTTGATGTTCGTCTCCATCTTTTTTCATCAAAGTCTGAGCTTGAAACGCGCGCTCCATCGGCGCACTTGAGTCTTTGGAACTAAATATGTCAGGGTTATTTTTTACATACCGACAATCGTCATACTTTGTGATGAACGTTCGATCTATTGAGGCAACATGAACCACGGGGCTTTCTGCCCGGTATCTTTTGTAAATAGGATAAGGGTCTTCAGTTAAATGCTTCATCTGGGTCGATGAATCTATGGGGATGGCGCTCATCTTACCTCCCTTGTATTTACTAATTTATAATCAATGTCGTTGACGAGCTAGTTGAATATCGGCAACAAATTCAGCATCGCTAAAATATGACAGGTAGCGTAAAAAACACCAAGAGCTATGACTGTATGAATAGCAAAATCACTTCCTACGAAGACACCATGATCAGCCTCTTTAAATTTCTGCTTACTTTTCTTAATCATAAGCGGTGGAATTATCAGACCAATAATAGCTAGAACCAAACCAGCAAAGCCGATGGCGTACAGAAACCCATTCGGGAAAAAGACTCCTCCTACAATGGGCGGAAAAAAAGAAAGCAACGCGGCTTTAAATCGCCCCGTTTTAGAATTATCGAAATCAAATTTATCCTTGATGAAATCAAACAATCCCAGGCTGACGCCCAGAAAAGAGGAAATAATCGCTGCATTTGCAAATATACTTAACAATCTAGATGCACCGCCGCCCATCAACGCATCAAGTAGATCACCAATATTACCGCCTGCTGCAGACACTGCCCGAAACTCTGTTCGTGGAATATTGCCGAATGGCACCAGCAGAAACACTAGATAGATAAGCAAGCAGCCTAGTGATGCTAAAAGAATGCTTCTGGAAATGGTTGTGTACCGTTTCCCGTAGTACGCAACCAAACTAGGCACCACGCTGGTGAAGCTAAAGGATGTTAGGTAAAAAGGCAGCGCCGCAAAAACATAATAAAAACGAGGAACGCCATTCTCAATGGCATTAGCCGTAGTAAAATTCGACCACTTTATGGTGAAACTTAGATCAAACATGACCATTAGAAAACTCACGATCATGGCAAATATCAAGACTGCGATAACTTTAGAAACAGCAGAGGTGCTTAGCCAAACCACGAAAGCGAGCGAAATAGCAAATACAAAACTAGCAAGCACATGGGAAAGCTCCACACCAAAAACACTCACAGCAGTTTGGCTAACTATTGAACCGCCGCCGCTTATATAGGCGTAATCCAATATATAAAGCAAAAAGACAAACAGTAGGCCATTAAAGATATTCCACCCTCTTCCGAGAGTGCCTCTAACTATAGTGTCGAAGCTATCGCCAAGCTCAAAGTTAAGATTTACACGCAGAGTCATCAAGGCTGCAACGGCGGTTGCAGACGCTGTAAGAAGTAAGCAGGCTATTGACCAGTATAGCCACATCCCCGAGGAAACCGTTGGTAAAGAAAA
>JABJKL010000016.1 GCA_018660405.1 Pseudomonadota bacterium
AACCCGTGCAAAAGTGTGGCCATATTATTGCTCATGCATCACTCCCTCATCAGCCATAACCCACAACTGCTCCTCAACTTCTGGATTTACGTTACGCAGGCGCAAAGCCCCTTTCATTACCGAAGAGAAAATCGGCGCGGCAACAGCACCACCAAAGTAATCCTCACCTCTGGGGTCATGCACCACAACAACCATTACGATGTCTGGATTATTCACCGGGGCAAATCCCGCAAAAACCGAGATATAGCTATCCTTGGCATAGCGACCCTCAACAAGACGCTCTACGGTACCGGTCTTACCTGCGACACGATAACTATCCACTCTGGCCAGCGGTGCCGTACCTTTATCACTGGTAACCTTCTCTAGCATGGGTACCATTTGGTCGATAACGCTCGATTTAAATACCGGCGATCCGGCAGCATTGGTTCTTGGCAGAATCGTTGGACTTAACATCAAGCCTCGGTTTGCAAACGTCGTATAGGCCTGAGCCAGCTGTAAAGTGGTCGCGGTGAAGCCATGCCCGTAAGATAAAGTGGCATGCTCGATGTCATGCCACTTCTCCCGGTTAACCGGTACAATTCCACGCTGCTCTCCTGGCAGCTTTACCTCAGTTAAGCTGCCAAAACCAAGCCGCAACAGCGGCTCAAGTAATGCGCCGTGCTCAACCAGAAACGCAATCTTGGCCGCCCCAACATTACTGGACTTTACAACGACACCTTCTGCGTTGAGCACACCGTAGTCGCTGGTATCGTTAATCGAGTTTCTACCCACAAGAAGACGCCCGGGCGATGTATCGAACTGGGTTTCAGAATCGATCAAACCTCGTTGCAATGCCATCGCTACGGTCACCGGCTTAATCGTAGAGCCGGGCTCAAAAGCATCCGTTATTGCACGATTTCTTACTCGATGGTTTACCCGCTCAGCCCGGTTGTTGGGATTAAAATCGGGCGCATTTACCATCGCCAATATTTCCCCGGTCTTGGCATCAAGGGCAACCAGACTCGCACTCTCCGCCTTATGATATTTAAAGGCTGCGTGCAAACTGCGATACGCAAGATACTGGATTCGCATATCCAGACTAAGCCGCAATTCCCTGCCGGCCCTGGGCGGGCTCAACTGTTCAACGTATTCGACAATATGACCCACACGGTCCTGCATCACACGCGTGCGGCCCGGAGCACCCGTGAGCTGTTCATTAAATGCCAATTCAAGGCCTTCCTGACCTTGGTCGTCTATATTTGTAAAACCAATAACGTGCGCTGCTACGGCTGCGGTTGGGTAATATCTTCGGTACTCACGCTGGATATGAATACCTGGCACCTTCAAACTCATAACCTGCTGCGCTTCAACAGGCGACAAGTGACGCTTCAAATACAAAAACTGCCGGCTGCGAGCGTCACCCAACTTGCGGGTTAGCTCCGCAACTTCGAAACCCAATGCTTGGGATAAATATCCCCAGGAGTGGCCATCGTCCAACACAGTTTGTGGATGCGCCCATATTGAGTCGACAGGCGTGCTTACGGCTAACGGTGTGCCGTTTCTATCCACGATCATAGCCCTGGGAACGGCTTGCTCACGAACACGTATATGTCGGGCTTCGCCCTCAGATACCAAATACTCTGGATCAATAATTTGCAGATATGCAGCCCGCACCAACATAGCCGAAAACATCCCGGCAAATATTACCAATACGATGAAATACCGGACCTTGGGGAGCTGCTGCTTTTGAGTAGACTTGGACACTGGCTTAGCGACCTTTTACAAAAAATATTTTTTTAGGTTCACGCATTTCCAGCCTACGACGTGACTCAACCTCAACATGACCAGGAGACGTCCACAGGCTCTCCTCGATCATTAGACGACCCCATTCAACATTTAGGCGATCTCTTTCAGCAGCTTGGTCTGCGACCTCCACATAAGCCAATCGATGCTGATGGCGAACGTGAACCAAGGCCGCACCCGTAATCAGCAAACCCAGCACAAATAGTGGTAAAGCCAAATTAGACATACGCTACCGCCGTGCGTTCGGCGACACGCATCACTGCGCTACGCGCGCGGGGGTTTCGTACCAACTCTTCAGCGCTAGCTTTAATCGGTTTACCAACTGCTTTTAATACCCCATCCAACTGATGCGAACGCAAGGGGATATTCTTAGGTGCCCGCGAGGCGCGCGCATGGTCTCGTATAAAGCGCTTTACAATTCGATCTTCAAGAGAGTGAAAACTAATAACAACTAACCGACCCGCCACTTTCAATGCGCGAACGATAATCGGTAACACAGCAAGCAATTGTTGCAGCTCATCATTGATAAATATGCGCAGCGCCTGAAAACTCCGGGTGGCTGGATGTTTGTGTGGGTCCGGCCGAACTACGGCAGATTTTATAATATCTGCCAATTGCGAAGTTGTTTCGATTGGCTGCTGTTCGCGAAATTCAACAATTGCTCTCGCGATTCGTCGAGACTGACGCTCCTCGCCGTAATGCCACAAAACATCAGCGATTTCCTCAGCACCGGCGCTTGCCAGCCACATCGCAGCGGTCTGGCCATTCGAATGATCCATTCGCATATCAAGCGGCCCATCTGTGCGAAAACTAAATCCGCGATCCGGCTGATCCAGCTGCGGAGACGAAACACCCAGATCGAGCAAAACTCCGTTCACCGTACCTTCGACCAGACCGTGTTCCCGCATGACGTTATTCAGGTTTGCAAAGTCTGATTGAACCAAAGTAACTCGCTCGTCGTGCCCTATTAGCTGTTCGGCATAGGCAATTGCCTGCGGATCACGATCCAAACACAATAGTTGACCTGATTCGCCGAGCCTGGAGAGGATCATTTGCGTGTGCCCGGTCCGACCAAGTGTGCCATCTATATACAGACCACCTGGTTCCACTTGCAAAGCAGCAATAGCCTCGAGGGCCAGGACCGGCAGATGCGAAGTTCCTGGATTCAAAGGCGTTTTATTCATAACGTTATAACGATAGTGAACTGATGTCGGCAGAGGCGGGTAAATCCTCGAAGTCATCTTCCATCCAAATATCGAGGTTTGCAGACCATGCTTCTTCAGCCCAAATCTCAAACTTATTGCCCTGCCCA
>JABJKL010000011.1 GCA_018660405.1 Pseudomonadota bacterium
GTTGATGCCCATCGTGGCCAGCATGGGCGGTAATGCCGGTACCCAGACGCTTACTTTAGTAATACGTGGTCTATCGGTGGGTACCATCAATGCGTCAAATATTCGCGCCGTATTGCGCAAAGAAATACTGGTTGGCGTGTTAAATGGTTTTGTGTGGGCGTGTGCAGTAGCGCTGATTGCAGGCTTGTGGTTTGGTGATCCCCAATTGGGTGCGGTAATAGCGCTGGCGATGCTGGCGAATCTAGTTATCGCCGCTTTTGCCGGAGTTTTTCTACCCGTATTTTTGGAAAAGTTGGGTATAGATCCGGCATTGGCCGGAGGTGTAGCACTGACTACGGTAACTGACGTGGTTGGGTATTTCGCGGTGTTGGGGCTAGCTGCCGCCTTGTTGTTTTAGTTAACTTGTTTTATGACGCTATTTTCGTCCAAACCAAATACCCAAGCCAGCGATAAATAGTAAAAAAGCAATAATGGTGGTATTGCCAAGTCTGGCGTACAGCGTTAGGCCCCTCCTTGGTTGGATATCAGCTTCCAGCAGTGCGGTCTCGAATTGCGCGCTGATCGCGAGTATTTCGCCATCGTAATCGATGATCGCCGAAGGGCCTGTGTTACCGGCTCGAACCATGGGTTTGGCATTTTCCAATACGCGCATACGCGCCATTTGCAGTCGTTGATGCGGCGCGAGCGAGTCGCCGAACCAGGCATCTTCGCTAAGGTTTACCAATACCGTGTTTTGGCGAGAGGCTTGTCTAAATTCCTCTTCAAACGCGTCCTCGAAGCAAATTGATATCGATAATTTTAGATCATCCCCACAGTCGATAGTCTGTTGGCCATCCCAACTGCTGAAATCGGACATCGGTATTTGTAGGTAATCCAGCAGCCAGCCCAGCCAGTCAGAGAATGGCAGGAATTCGCCAAACGGTACCAAGTGCTGTTTGCGGTATATCTGGCGCGAGCCATTGCAGGTCGCAATTGCCGCGTTATAGAGTTCGGTTTCCGATTCTTGTGCAGGGTTATAGCGCGCTTCCAGCGCGCCGAACACCAGGGTTTGGTTGGGTTGAGACAGAGCCTCCCACATTGGCTCACTGAATTCATGTACATAAAAGGCTACGGCCGTTTCTGGCCATACCACCAGGCTTGCATTAGTCGTGCTACTTAATTCGAGATAATTCTCCAACGTCTCTTGTCGATAACTTGCTTGCCACTTACGTTCAAGGCTCACGTTGCCTTGCACTGCTGCCGCAGTAAATTCCTGCCCCGCAGGCTCTGTCCATGGCGTGTGTTTAGCGGTAAAACTCACCGCCAGTAATACCGCCAAGCCGATGAGCAGCGGTGGCCACAGGTTTCGGCGCGCATAGGCTAATGTTAAACCGCCAGCAATCAACGCCGTGGTAAAGCTGGTTAGCACAACCCCGCCTAGCGGTGCGAAACCTGCCAGGGGGCCATCTGTTTGGCTGTAGCCAATGTTTAACCACGGAAACCCAGTGAGTACGAATCCGCGTAACACTTCCGCGACCGTCCATACGGCTGGTATGAGCAATAAAAGTCGGCAACTTCGCCCGAGCTTATTAGCGTGAGCTTGTAAATAGCCAGCAAGCATAGGAAAGAGCGATAACACGCTTACAAAAAGAAAAACCCCGACCATCGCCATCACAGCGGGCATGTTGCCATAGATCTTCAGCGATACGTAAATCCAGCTCACGCCAGTGACAAATAGTCCGAATCCAAATAGAAAACCAGACTGAGCAGCTTGCCTGGGGGTCTGCATTAACCAGCCATGGAATAAAAAGGCTAATGTAAACGGTAGTATCCACCACCATCCGACGGGCGCAAATGCCAGTGTTGAAAGCGCTCCGCTTAGTATGAGTAGAACTCGATTACGCCACTTATTCAGCCGCTCTTTAGGTCGCTCATTAGAGCGTTCAGGGTGGTTTTCCATCGTTAGTGGAGGGTATTAAACAGAGGGTGGTTCATTTTCTGGAGAGGCAGCAAAAACGCGTACCAAATGAATATGGCGATGATCCGCATGCACTATCTCCATCGAGAGTCCCGCCATTTCGAATTTTTCCCCGCGTTGTGCGATATGGCCGGTGTGCTTGAGGATGAGGCCGCCAATGGTGTCGTAGCGTTTATCCTTAAAGTGAGTACCAAAATATTTGTTGAAATCTTCCAGTGGCAAGATTGCTTTAACGACATGGTCTCCGCCGTAGAGTTTACGGATGAGTTTGAAGTCGTCATCGACATCGTGTTCGTCGTCAATTTCACCTACGATCTGCTCCAGCACGTCTTCGATCGTGACCAGGCCAGATACACCACCGTACTCATCGACCACAATGGCCATATGGTTTCGGGTGCTGCGAAATTCGGCTAGTAATACATTCAGACGCTTGCTTTCTGGCACGAACACGGCCGGGCGAAGCAAGTCATGCAAGTTGAAGCGTTTGCGTTGCTGGGCATCAAAAAAACGTAATATATCTTTGGCGAGTAAAATACCGGTAATTTCATCGTCATCTGGATCGAGAACGGGAAATCGTGAATGTGCGCTTTTGATCAATACATCAAGGCATTGTTCGAGTGAGTAATCGTTGTCGAGCAAGACCGCTTGTGAGCGTGGAATCATGATATCGCGAACCCGCAAATCCGCAACGCCTAGAATGCGGTGAATGGTGTCCAGCGCTTCTTGATCCAATATACCGTCTTTTTGTGAACGGTTTAGCATGTCCATCAGCTCGCCGCGAGATTGCGGTGCCGTGGAGAAGGCTCGGGAGTGAAATTTGTTGAGTGCTTTCTTGAGTCGCCCTAACATGGGTGACGGGGGTTCGTCTTCATTTTCCATCTGCGTTATTGTTCGATATCTCCGATCTATTTAATACACTTGATAGGGGTTCGGATAGCCCAGTTTAGCAAGAATTTTGATCTCCAGTGCTTCCATTGTTATTGCGTCGCTGTCTTTGTTGTGATCAAAATCGTAAAGATGGAGTACTCCATGAACCACCATATGGCACCAATGTGCCGTTACAGATTTGCTCTGATCATTCGCCTCTTCCATAATAATCGGTGCGCAAATCACGATATCACCCATTGGCAAGCCCGATTCGTCGCCTATGTTTTCCGCGGGTAGTTCGGGAATATCGGCGGGGAAAGAAAGCACATTCGTGACCTTGGCTTTTTCACGGTAATTAGCATTTAACCCAAGCATTTCCGTTTTATCGACGATGCGCAGAAGAATTTCGCGATGCTCACTTTTAGATGCAGAATCCTTGGCGCCGTATTTCCTGGCACATAGTGCCCAGCTTTCGAGCATGTCGGTGGGTGGGTGTTCGCAGTCGCTGGCAATTTGAATGGCAATACTCAAGCAGAACCTTTTTTTGTGGGCCGTTTTTTTACCTTATCTTTTTCCGCCTTTCCTTTTTCTGCCTTTTCGTAGGCATTAACAATGCGTTGCACCAGAGGATGTCGCACAATGTCCACGTCCGTTAGGTGGCAGATCGATAAATCTTTTATCTTCTCCAAAATACCTACCGCATGTCGCAAGCCTGACTGGGTGCTTGTGGGCAAATCAATCTGAGTCACATCACCCGTGATAACCGCCTGTGAACCAAAACCAATACGTGTGAGGAACATCTTCATTTGCTGGATAGTAGTGTTTTGAGCTTCATCCAGAATGATGAACGCATCATTAAGTGTTCTGCCGCGCATGTAGGCCAGCGGCGCTAACTCAATAATGTTCCTGTCCATTAAGTTGGCGACTTTTTCAGCCCCCAGCAATTCGTCGAGTGCGTCGTATAATGGCCGTACGTAGGGGTCAACTTTCTGACCAATATCGCCGGGCAAAAAGCCAAGGTGCTCGCCAGCTTCAACCACTGGCCGGGTCAACACAATGCGCGACACCGACCCTTGCGTGAGTTCCCGTACAGCACTGGCTACCGCCAGAAACGTTTTGCCGGTGCCTGCAGGTCCAACGCCGAAGGTGATGGTGTGTTCGTAAATTTTCTTGAGGTAATGTGATTGGTTGGCTGTTTTGGCCGATATTTGCTTTCGTGGTGTAGAAAACCCAAAAAGTGCGTCAGTTTCTTCGTTCATCTTCTCGTGTGCATCTTTGATAGTTTGTTGATTGACGCCCTGGATCATTTGGAAAATAACTTCATTGTTAATTTCGGTCTTTGCCGATAATTCATACAATTTCTGAATGATCAGGCTCGCGCGTTCGACCGCCACAGCGTCACCTTTGAGAATAAAGCTTCCACTGCGGTGGTTCAACTTTACCGCCATGTGCTCCTCAATGTATTGAAGATGCTGATTGTGCCCGCCACACAGTGCCGCCAACCGATTGTTCTCAAGCGGCGCCAGAGACAGGGTTTTGGAATTTAAACTCAAGCGGTTTTTAGTGTCGTCGCCGAGGCGATGCGACCGCGCAGGGAATTGGGTAAAGACTCGGTGATCACCACATCCAGAAACTGCCCGATCAATTGATCTGAACCATCAAAGTTAACCACCCGATTATTCTCGGTGCGGCCGCTCATCTGCGTACTACCTTTACGTGCGGCGCGATCTACCAGCACCGATTGAACCGTTCCCACCATTGACTTGCTGATGTTAGACGCCATTTCATTAATGCGGGTTTGCAGGCGTGCAAGACGTTCCTTTTTAACCTCTATTGGCACATTATCGACCAGATCAGAGGCTGGCGTGCCCGGCCGGGGACTATAGATAAAGCTAAACGATTGGTCATAGCCCACGGTTTCTATCAATCTCATGGTGTTTTCAAAGTCTTCATCGGTCTCGCCTGGAAAACCAACAATAAAGTCGGACGACATCGAAATGCCCGGACGTATTTTGCGCAAGCGCTCAATAATCTGTAGATAGTCGCTAGCGGTATAGCGGCGTTTCATTGCTTGCAGTATGCGATCTGAGCCACTTTGCACCGGTAAATGCAGGTGACTAACCAACTGTGGCACATCGGAGTACGCATCAATCAGATTGTCGGTGAATTCCAGTGGATGTGAAGTGAGGTAACGAATGCGTTCAATGCCATCGATTTCTGCCAGGTAACGAATCAACAGTGCAAGATCGGCAATTTCCCCATCGTGCATAGGCCCGCGGTAGGCATTCACATTTTGGCCAAGCAGCGAAATTTCACGAACGCCCTGTTCCGCCAGGCCAAAACATTCCGCAATGACGTCGTCGAACTCTCGGGAGAATTCTTCACCGCGAGTGTAGGGCACTACACAGAACGAGCAGTACTTGCTGCAACCTTCCATAATTGATACGTAAGCTTTAACTCTGTCCTCAACCCCCTCGATCCTGGGCGGCGGTAGAGAATCGAATTTTTCGATTTCGGGAAAACTAATATCAATGGATGGTGTTCGCGTCTCAATCACATCTTTATACAGACCCGGCACACGATGCAGGGTTTGGGGGCCAAACACCATATCGACGTACGGTGCGCGTTTGGTAATACCATCACCTTCCTGGCTGGCGACGCATCCGCCAACACCAATCACCAGATCTGGATTGGTCTTTTTAAAATGCTTCCAGCGACCCAGTTGATGGAACACCTTCTCTTGAGCCTTTTCTCGCACGGAGCAAGTATTGAGCAGCAATAGATCTGCCTCTTCCGGCGTATCGGACAATTCCATTCCATGGCTTTCGTGCATGGCGTCCAGCAACCTGCCAGAGTCATACTCGTTCATTTGGCAGCCAAAGGTTTTAATGTAAATCTTCTTGCTCATACACGTGCAAGCTGTTGTAAATACTAAAGGTAACAGCTCGAAATAGCCTTAATTCTGGTGCTCTATTCAGGGGCGGGCAAGTATAGGCGAAATAGTATGCCTGTAAACCATTTGATGGCCTGAATCATTTTTCAAATCGTATTAATTAGGCGACGCTGAAACTACTCATCGGCTGGCTTAATCAGTTGAGGGTAGTCGATACCCAATTGATCAAGATAGGTATCGTACGTCGATGGGTCGTAATAAAATTCCCTCTGCTGTTCACGGTACTGCTCCATAATCACAGCATTCTTCTCGATAGCAGGCGTGTCTTCATCGGTGATGAACGGCGAATAAGTGCCGTCGACGGTCTGTACTTCGTCGAAGTATTTCCAGGCATTGTCGAGTAGCGACTCGTCCTGCAGTAAGTCGATCATCGTTGCGGCGAGCACTTTCGCACCCGCAGTTGAGCCTTTGTGCGCAATGGGTGTAGCCATCGCCATGCTGCTCGACCAGTGGTGAAATTGCAGATCCTTAACATTTGCCGGGTATCTGAGCGTAACGGTGGGTACGTTCCAGGATATATCTCCAATATCATCAGAACCTCCCGACACCGGTTCCTCCGTAGGTTCGTTAATGCCCGTGACTTCTGTTGCCAGGCCGGTTATTTCGTCTGCCGCCATGAGCTCCTGTAAAGCTCTGGCATATTTTTGATCGTCTTCGGACCATACGGGTAAACCCACTGCCTGTATGTTATTGCCCATTGCCAATGCGATCGGTTGGTTGAAATGGCGCGGGTAAGCAGTGCCAACAATACGTCGTGAAACACTCGTACCGGTCATCATCGCAGCGCCTTCGGCAATCTGTTGCAACGCGTCGAAATTCTGCTGAATTTTTTCCGCAGTGATTTCACGCACGAAATACCAGACAGTGGCCGTTGAGGGCACAACATTGGGTTGGTCACCGCCGTTGACAATGACGTAGTGTGAACGTTGCAGCGGATGCAGATGTTCCCGTTTGTAGTTCCAGCCGACATTCATTAATTCAACCGCGTCCAAAGCGCTAAGCCCTTTCCACGGGTCGCCCGCGCCGTGAGCCGCAACACCATCGAATGTATATTCCACAGAAACCAGACCGGTACCCCTTGGCCGCCCCCAACTGACGCTCAGGTTATTGGAAACGTGGCTGAACAGAACCGCGTCAACATCTTTGAATCGCTCGTCTCTGGCGAACCAGGCTTTGGTGCCAAGCAGTTCTTCGGCGATTCCCGGCCAGAGTACGATGGTTCCAGGCAGGTTTTCACGCTGCATAATTTCCTTTACCGCCAGCGCTGCGGTGATGTTCACTGCCTGTCCGGAGTTGTGCCCTTCACCGTGGCCAGGTGCTCCCTCAATCATCGGCTGGCGATAAGCGACGCCCGGCATCTGTGAAGATTTTGGAATGCCATCAACGTCTGAACCGAGTGCGATAACGGGTTCACCGCTGCCCCAGGTCGCCCACCAGGCGCTAGGTATTCCCGAGACGCCGAGTTCTATCGTAAATCCGTTTTCTTCCAGGAGTTTGGTCACATAGCGCTGGGTCTCAAATTCCTGAAAGCCCAATTCTGAGAACGAAAACAAACTATCGGCAATTTCCTGTGTCAGTTTCTGCTTATCACTGACTATCTGCACGACCTCGGCTTTGAGTCCAGTTAACTCGGGCCGCGAGTCCTCATCAGCAACGGTTTGGTCCTGACTAAAAACCATTGAGCTGGCGGTAGATAAAATGACCAAAGTAATGAATGCATGAAAACGCTGCATAATTTCTCCCGAAGATGATTCACGGATCTTAATTGAATGGCTATCATGATACCGCAGTGTGTCGAAATTAGTCATCGACAGTCTTATAGCCTTTGTTGGGATAGCAGGCTGCCCAATAACTGTTATTGAAAATGCTAAAGTGTACCGGTATGTTATTCGCACTCAGATCGCACAATGAAAGGTATCCATATGAAGTTACGGGGTTTTTAGAATTTTCTCCCAAGCTGCATATAAGAACATATCAGGTCATGCGCCTGTTATTCCTTTGTTATAAGTCGATGAAATGATCGAAAAGCTTACAGACAGTGGCTGCTTCTTACGCAAATAATGTATTTATAAACTGCCCGTTTGACGACAAATACACTCCAATTCGAGACGCTATAGTTTTTGCAGTTTTTGACTGCGGATTTGTGCCCAGAAGCGCTTTAGAAGAAGAGGACAGCGGTGATGTTCGTTTCGATAAGATTAAAAACCTAATTTCGGCTTCAAAATTTGGTATTCACGATATTTCTAGAACAGAACTGGATTCGGCGAATAAGCTACCCCGTTTCAATATGCCATTAGAGCTAGGCGTTTTTATTGGCGCAGCGAGGTTCGGTGATTCGAAGCAAAAGAACAAAACTACGCTGATTTTGGATAAAGAAGGCTATAGGTACCAGAATTATATGTCGGATATTGCGAGCCAAGATATTCGTTCGCACGACAATGATCCATCCCAAGCAATGTCGCATGTTAGAAATTGGCTGAACACGGCTTCAGGACGCCAAACGATTCCTGGCGGTGCGGCCATTTCCGTTTGGTATGAAAAATTTCAGCAAGACTTGTCTAACATTTGTACGGAACTGGACTTGGCCGAAGAAGAAGTTACCTACAATGACTATTGCAACTTTGTTTCAGATTGGCTCAACGCCCAACACTCGTGCGCGAATAAACCATTATGGCTCGGCATCAACGTATGCCAACTTTAAGAGGCCAGATATACGTATGCAGTCGTGCCAAGTCAGCTTGCGTGCAAACCGGGGGGAGTCCATATACGGTCATTCAGGTTCGAGAGGATTTGAACTTTGAACTGCGTGCGAGTAGGATATTTCGTTATCGCTACAGATCGTAGATAAGAGCTTTATCGGAGGAAAATGATGAAGAGATCGAATTTTGCATGCAATAAAATATCAAGTTAACCTGGTAACAGGTGCGACAGACTTATATAAGAATTAATAAAAATATACAAGGAAGAGGTAATGCATTTCGTAATCAATCGATTAGTCTATATTTGTATACCGCGCCGAGCAGAAATTTAAGTGAAAAAATGCAATGACATACCAGCTGATGTGACTGTATGTATAGCTACATATAATGCTCAGGATTTCATAGCCAGAACACTCGATTCACTTCTGTCACAAACACATATTCGCTTTAAATGTGTTATAGCAGACGATGTTTCGACTGATAAAACTATTAGTATTTGCAGTAAGTACGAAAAAGTAGATCCACGCATTTCTCTCTATAGTCATAAGAAACGTCTGGGTTGGGTTGGAAATGTAAATCGATCTCTAAGTTATGTGTCGGATACGAAATTTATGATGATATTCCCGCATGACGATGTTATTGAGCCTACCTATCTGGATAAACTCATTGCTCAATTAGATTCAAATCCAAGGGCAGTGGTCGCATTCTCGGACATGGAGGTTATATATACTGATGAGGCAGCAAAAACAATTGCGTACGATAGCCTTTGTGGTGTTTCAGGATCAAGGGATAGAGCATCGATCGCGCTAAATCATGAAGGCCGCGTCTTTATCGCTTATCGGGGAGTGTTTCGTGCCACAGTGCACGAAAATACCGGTGGACTACGTAGGCATTGGAGAGGTGAGTATGCTGCGGATATTCCATGGTGCGTTAAGCTGGCTATTAACGGCGAATTCATTCGGATTCGGGAAAAATTATACAGGAAATATTCGACGAAAGACGGTCTATCCTCTCAATGGAAACATAATAGTTTGTTGAATTGGATAGCCGTTTACTGTTCCTGCTTTCAGGCTATATTTGTGTCGAACAAGCCCCTTAAGATATGCCTGCCGTTATACTTCAGGACGTTACTATCCATGTTCTCTATAGTTGGCTGGCGCGTAAAGCGTTCGTACCAGAAGGGATTTATGTATACATACCTTAATGCCTATTACGGCGTGTGTTCGTGTGTCAGGTCCATCGCAGGAGATCGATTATGGGGGTATCTAAGGAGGGTTAAATCTTATGTGTACCCCGCCAGTGTACCCCGTCAGCACTAGTTGGACAGTTTAAGGTGATTGTTTAAGAGAGACTTTTCGTTCATCGTTAACCCAAGAGGAAACGATGATGGCTTATTCTAAATCAACTAAACGCAGTGCTGAGAAGACTGTACGAGATATTCGCAGAGCAACCCGGCGCAATTATTCAGCAGAAGAAAAGATCCGGATTGTTCTGGAAGGCCTACGCGGTGAAGACAGTATTGCCGAATTGTGTCGCAAGGAAGGTATTAATCAAAACCTGTATTACCGCTGGAGTAAGGAGTTTCTTGAAGCTGGAAAGAAACGGCTAGCGGGTGATGCGGTTCGGGAAGCCACCTCCGATGAGGTCAAGGGATTGCGCAGTGAAAGCCTGGCTTTGAAGGAAATGTTGGCTGAACTGATGCTGGAGAACCGGCTTCGTAAAAAAGCATGTGTAGTTTTAAAAGTCACGCTACACATGATCGGGGATGAATATGCTTCGCATTTATGAACATAGAAAGTAATATATATAATTAGCTATAACGTTTGTTTGTTTTCAACCATCGCTACGCCGAAAACCCTATGCACCAACTCTCTCGAATTGATCTGAATCTCTTGGTTTCACTCAAGTTCCTGCTTGAGGAGCGCAGCGTGAGCAAAGCGGCTGAAAAAGCGTTTGTTACTCAACCGGCGATGAGTAAAACCTTGCAGCGCTTGCGTGTTCTATTTGAAGATGAGCTGTTTACCCGTAGTGGTAAGGGCTTGGTGCCGACGCCGTTAGCCGAAGATTTGGAGTATCCACTCAACGAGATTCTCGACAAGGTTGATCGGCTTGTTTACGAGACCGATTTTGATCCTTCGTCGGTTGAGGCCAGAATCAATATTGCCAGTACTGAAAGTATTGCGAGTTTTTACATACCGTCACTGGTGTTGGATCTGCAAAAAATTGCACCTCGAATCAGCCTGCGAACCCGAAATATTACCGACGAGCACCTCGAAAATTTACGCCATGGCAAATTGGATTTTTCAATTTATGTGCGCGAAACACGGAACCCGGAATTTTTGGTGCATGAGTTGTCGCCAATCGGCCCGGTGTGTTTCATGCGACGGGACCACCCGTTGGCGAACGTTGAAAACATGCAGCCCGAGGAGTTTTTTCGTTATCCGCAAGTGCAGATTTATTTGCCGCACATCACCGACCGTGATGTGGAGCTCGATACATGGCTTAAACAACACAGCATTGAACAAAAGACTATTTTGGTTACTTCGCAATTGATGGCGGCGATGGAAGTGGCTCTGCGAAGCGATGCGATATTTCTGGCGTCGGCATTACTAAAATATAAGCCTCTGGTTGCGGCGAGGTTTATCGCTAAAGAGCTGCCGCGATTGCCCATGTATCGAAATCTTGATCCAGCGTTGGTATTAATTCAGCACAAACGCACGATGAGTTCACCGGTGCATAATTGGTTGCGCGAGAAAATAGCCTTTTTATTCGCCAACCCCGAAATCGTGTCGCAAGTTGAGTAGAGCCGCTATCGAGATTCATAATGATTATTGGTTTTCGCACGAATTTAGTAGTCGTTGGAACTTGGCTTCAAAAAATTCATCATATTGTGCTATTGAGTCATAGGCTTTAGTAGGTTTCGAGATCAAGATTTTGGTTAGCTCGGCAGTATGTAAGCTTTCGCTAATTGTTGCCAGATAGAAGCGCGACAATGATTTCAGTATTCGCATAATTCTTTTGTCGGCCAAGTCAGAGCCTCGAATGGATTCAACTGACTCATAAAATTGAAAGATCCATTGGTGGCGTTGGCTAAGAAAATAGCCAAAGGTATCCCAGTCATTATTTGAAACAGTCTCCATTTCCTGAATGGGCCATTCACCTTCAAGAATTCTGATTAGTCGCGCTAAGAATGCGATTTTGCAAAGTTGAGCATAATTTTCAGAATTCAATTTTGCTACAACATGGGTGTAACAGCTTACGCAACTTTCTATCACGTGGCAGATGCGAAGTTGGCGGCCACGACCCGTTTGCCGTTGCGGGGCGGTTGCAGATTGGGGATGAGTTTGCTTGGTGTAAAGAGCCTTTGGGCAGCGAATTAAATCACCGAATTCTGCCAGACGCAGAGGATATAAATGATCCGCGACGTCACCTTCAGAGAACGGAATTGGCTTCAATAGCATGCTTTTTCGGACCAATTCCCGCCATTCAACATGGTTTATTTGCATGCTCAAAAACTGGATCAGGCGAGAATTTACATCACCGGTTAGTGACGCCTGATGTTGGGTATAGTCTGGGCGGTGATGTAACTTCTGGGCAGCAAATCATCCTGTGGTTGGAAGCAAAAGAAATCGGTATCAACGTGGTCAAGCAGACTGTTCAGGTTTCCCAAAAAGCCTTTGTGCTGATCGCGAATAATATATCGCTGGCGCTGCTTTTAGCTGCCAGGTGTTTAGTCAGATCGGCTGAGTTGTCGGCAGAAACATCTACCGCCAGAACTATTTTAAGGTGCTGGTATGACTGCCCTAGAATTGATCCGACTGTTTTGCCTAACCATTGTTCGTCGTTAAATACAGGTACAGCAATGGTGACATCAGGGCCCTTCAAGACTCCTCCTCAGGGCGACCTTCGATTCGATCAACCACCTGATTAGCATAGTACGGCACCATTGTATATTTTCCGGGGTCGACACTGTGATAGTTGTGATCAGACAAAATGCCGATGTCATAACGTTTGTGCAGCTCACTACCTGGCTCATGGATGTCTTGCTCGCCCCAAGCGAATATGGCGTTACCCCGCAATTCCCAATCGTGGCTTGAATCCAATAATTGACTTGCCGCAGGGCACATCGCTGACAAATCGCGCAAGGTTTCATTTTTCATTTTTTCTTGCTCCTGGGCATCAAGGTTGAAAGGCCATCCCTCCGGTTTGATTTCTTTTGAGGCCGCAACCATGCAAGCCGGATACCAGGAGGCATAGTAGCTACCGTCCTGAAAGTTGACCAAATCACCGAAGGAACCGAGCATGAGCGTTACGGAAGGAACAATGTTTGACCCTTTTCCCGCGTTAACGAACACGCCGTTTTTAAATCGATATAGCCACGGGCGCTGCGGCACTAGGTCTAGAGTTTGATCAATTGCCAGTCGTCCAAACCAGGCCGCATTAACTGCGTGATCATATGAAACGGATTCACCATTGTTGTCTTTGCAAAAAACCAGCTTTAATCGACCTTCCCGTAATCGCTTGACCGACTCCACTTGTGTATTCGAGTGAAAATTGATTGAATTTGACTGCCAAATTCGCTCGCGAAGGCGCTCGGCGATTTTGGTCGTATTCACCGATTTTTCTACGGTTTTGAATAA
>JABJKL010000160.1 GCA_018660405.1 Pseudomonadota bacterium
AACGGTGGTAATTTTTGCTTAATACGGCCGTTGCTATTAGCGCGCAAAAATATGGTATTCACCAAACCTGACAACTTTCTTTGTACCCTATCAGGTTGAAAATTGGCAGAATGAAAACCAGGCACACAATCCATCTCGGTTTTACCCTTATCGAGCTTTTGGTTACTATCGCGATCATCGCGGTAATCGCAATACCGAGTTATAACGATTTTATGGAGCGTGCGCGTTGCTCAGATGGCCAGGAGGCCCTAACGTCTATAGCGCAATCGCAAGAGCGCTTTTATCTAAACAACTATTCGTACACTACCAGTTTCGCCACTTTGGGCTATGGAACAGCAGGCACCTTATCCAGTGAGGGCTATTACACACTTTCCCTGGGCGCATGTACCACGGGTTTCGTTGATACATGCGCTGCTATAACAGCAACGGGAACCGGGGTACAGTCAGACACAAACACTTTGTCTTTGAATACTCGTGGGAGGAAGAGCCACACCCTGGGCGCAGCCACCTTGAGTGGTTGGGTATGTAACTAGTGTAGTGGGTGTTTGACCCGACAATTGAGTAAGGGCGCTAGAGTCTGCCCCTTTTTTTAGCGACTAAAAAAGCGATACAATCTTGCGATGGCTATTCGTCCAGAAACATTCGTTGCAGATGTGCTTGCGGCTGCGGACCATCTGATCACTCCGTACACCGAGCATTTTGACGGCACCCGCATGGTTGCCGAAATCGCTAGCGTGGACGCTTGTGGTCGTCAAAGTTTGGTGTTTGTTGATGCCGAACCAGCGGCAAGAACTTTGTTGGAATCGTGTCCGGCCTTGTTGATCACCACCGGTGCGCTAGCCGATCTGATCATTAGTTTGCACGAATGCCCCGACGACTTAAATATTGCAATCACCGCAAATCCACGCTTGTGTATGGCATTGATCCGTACGCATCTAGATGGCTATGACGCAACCGATTCTGAATGACCAGTTATACATTCAACCGCACAGATTCATACATCTGCGCGTTTAGGTGAAGGCGTTCGGGTAGGCCCCGGTGCAGTTATTGGCGCCTTGTGCAATATTGATCGCGGAACCTAGGGTGATACGGTCATTCATACCGGTGTTTGTATTGATGGATTAGTGCACATCGCACACAATGTAGAGATTGGTAAGGATTCGATCATTGCTGCGCAATGTGGAATAGCCGGTAGTTCTACCATTGGTGAGCGGGTAATCATGAGTGGGCAAACAGGTGTGTTAGATCACACCAAGGTGGCTGATGATGTAGTCTTTGTTCATCGTGCCGGGCCACGAAAGAGGTCAGCCAATCCGGTGTGTACGGCGGATTACCTGCGCGCCTATGGAAGGAACACGTAAAGCAGCTGAATTTGGCAAAACATTTGAATCGCCTGGAAAAACGGTTGAAAAAATTGGAACAAGACTAGGGGCCGCCCTCAATTACGGTTCAACTACAACTCAACATCGGTTTAGTGTTTTGCGCCCCAGCGAGCATTTTTTAATAGAATGCTTGTGCTCAATAAGGCACTAATCAACAGTAACGGCCACATCGGAATCATGTAGCGCACCAGCGCGGCCTGTAATAGCGCGACCAGTAGATAATAGGCTTGAATGGTTAGGCAGGTGATAAACAGAGGCATCACTGGTTTGGGTATTGCGTTCTTCCGAAGCCAGAAGCCAAGCCCATAGAGTAAACACAGCGCATTGATGAAAAAAGTCAAAGTTAGGAAAGGCTTAATGACGTAGGCAGCGATCTGCCCAGTTTCGTTGAGATAATAGGGCGGCAGCGTGTTGCTTGGGGCTGTGGGTAAATTGTCGAGCTGGGCGTTGTATTGCTTCGCAAATGCTCTGGTCTGCAATTGCCCTTGGGTCCACAAGGCATAAAAGTTGATGGCGACATCTTTAAAATAGGCGTCTGGTGCTATTAATAATAATTCGCTGGCGAGTTGTGACTGAAATTCGAGCCTACCCAGTTTACTACCAGAGACCGCGAGCATATCCTCGGCGCCCACGAACCGCAGATAATCGTAGTAATTTAGCGAGAACAGAAATTGTTCGTCCCAATCATCACTGAAGCCCTTGTTTTTAGCTTGTATGACCGGTGCCATTTCTTGCTGCCAAAGTTCAACGGATTTCGGGAAGCTGGTTTCTGCAGGATTTACTTCGGTAAGGCTCATCTTGCCGATCAGTTGATTGCCGAGAAACGGTTCGGCTTTTACAGTGCCGTGGTGGGCGAAGCGATAGACCATCCCAGCGGAAGTTATTAGCGTAAACCCGATTAGCAATACCACAAGGTGTTTAAAAATGGGCTTGCAAATATCGCTGTCACGGCTCAGTAGCTGGTTTATCAGCACGACAACAGGCACACAAACCAAAGCCCAGGCGACACCCTTGATGAGTATTAGCCAGGCCAATAATGCCCCTGTGCAGAACCAATATCGCTTAGTGTCGAAATTTTGACGCATCTGGAGGGCAATCAATATATTGAGTGAGGCAAAAAATAAAGGTTCGCTTAGTACTGTAAAGCAGTAGCGAATGTATTGTGGGTGCAGGCCTGCGCCGATCATTATGGCAAAAGCAACAAACGCCGAACCACTAAACGTCGCGAAGGAGTAGGCGAGCATACCAAGCGAAATTATTAGCAGACCCAGCTGCCAATATTGAATGCTGCTTAAATCATTATCAAATAATCGGACGGCATCTAGAAATAAAGGGTAGCCAGCACCTCGAAACGGCTGGAACTCGAGATAGCTACTGCTATCTGGAACCATGGAAGAGATATCCGGTGAATTCAAGCACCAATAGCCAATTATCAATACGCCAAGCAGTCCAATGGCAAGGGCGAAAAGGCGATTAAGGGCGCCCATTTGATCGAGTTCAAAGAGGTGGCTAACCATTCCTGAATCGATAGAAGGTTTTTATCGCCTTGAACCAGTCTGTTAAACCGATCTTTTTACCATCGGCGATGGTGCGCGGATAGTAACGGATAGGCACCTCCTGAATGCGATGGCCTTGCGCCAACACCTTACATGAGATTTCATGATCTAACTCAAAACCAGTGGTAACGAGTTCCATGTTGCACAGAAGCGGTGCGGGAAATAACTTGTAAGCCGTTACTGTGTCGTTAAGCAAGCGGCCGGTAAATATCCACGCGAACAGGCTGATGCTGCGGCCACCCAGGTAGGCGGCCCAGGATTGCTCAACGTGTTTGGCGTTGATCAGGTTTGTCAATACGCCCTTTTCTACGTCCTTCAAATAACGGCTTCCATACACCACATCGGCTTCACCGTTAAGTAGCGGCGGCAACAGGGCTAAATAATCTTGCGGGTCATATTCAAGGTCGGCGTCCTGAATTAACACGTAATCACCGGTCACCGCTTTCAAGCCCGTACGTACAGCGCGTCCTTTGCCGCTATTGGTTTTGTGATTGACGAGCCGAACATCCGGTATTTTCGACACTATCCCAGCGGTTCGGTCAGATGAGCAGTCATTTACAACGATTAGCTCCATTGTCAAGTCAAGGGAGGAGAGGCTCACCTCACCTATCAATTTCAGCAACCGCCCGATATAGGCTTCTTCGTTATAGGCGGGTATGACTATAGATAGTATTTTAGGCACTTTGTGATCTAGTACACTGTCCAGGGACCGTTCTTACACCAACATCCTTAGTGCCGGATTATATCATCCTGGTGTGGTAAAGGTTCTCTTTGATGTTACCCGGTGGCTCTTCTACAATATGCACCGTCAAACAGATTTTTCGACGGGTGATCACTAACCCAATGCAAATGCTTTATAAAAACCAAACGCCCAATTGCGATTCGAGTGACCAAAATTTCGGAAAATAACGAGCAAGATGCGGTGATACCGTTGCGCGTAGTGGTGTTCACCGGTGGGCGGGGTTCTTCTGCTATCAGCAATCAGCTGGTGGGTATTGCTGGTGTAAAATTGCAGTACATCGTTAACGGTTATGACAATGGAATGTCAACCGGTGAGATTAGACGCTTCCTTGGCGACTCGTTAGGGCCGTCAGACTTTCGGAAGAACGCATCACGTCTGGCTCTGCTGCTTGAAAGCTGCTCGCGGGAGCTGGTTTCCTTGCTCGATTTTCGCCTTCCTGAACCGTGTGGCGATGAACAAGCGTTGAATTATCTCAAAAGTTTGGGTACGGCCAAAGGCCTTGATGACGCTGAGTTCGATTTGGCGTTTGCTGAGAGTCTGAGTGCACTTCGGGTTGAAACACGAAAATCGCTAGCAGCCAAAGCCAAACAATTTATTTCATTTAAGAACAACTCGACGAGCTCGTTCAAATTTTCTGATTGTAGTTTGGGGAATATTGTTTTCGCGGGTTGTTATCTACAACAGAATAAAAATTTTAACGCTGCGGTTGCAGATTACTGTGCCCTATTGGGCTTGCCCCAAGACATGATCCTCAATGTAACCGACGGCAAGAACGCCTTTTTATTAGCCAAGAATACCGATGGGGAGATTCTGCAGGGCGAGGAAGATATCGTTGATGCCAATCGCAGAAACAAAATAGATGACATTTATCTGCTATCTAAAGCCGCCGCGGTAACGCTTGGCAAGCCGAAGACCTTAAAAGACACAACGCTAAAGTTAAATTCCAAGGTAAAAGAGTGCATATCCAATGCGGATTTGATTGTGTATTCGCCCGGTACCCAGCACTCCAGTTTGTTTCCTTCGTATATGACACCGGGCTTGGGTGAATGTATCGCCGCCAATACCCAGGCGCTTAAACTACTGATCACGAATATTCACGAAGACACAGAAATTGTCGGCGCGGCAGCAACCGACATTATTCGTAAAGCGTCTTATTACCTGCAGGAAAAAAATAAGAAGTCTTTGCCTGAACCAGCGCTAATTACTCATTACATAATCAATCGGCCTGCTATAACAGGCGCTTCAGCCAACTACATTCCCGCGGGCGAACTGGAACATATCGAAGATCCTCGCAAGGTTCGAATCAGCAATTTTGAGGATGGGGTGAGCGGGCAGCATGACAGCAGCAAGGTGTTATTGCCGTTTATCGACATGGCGCGCAATCAGAAGCGAAAGTCGCGGGTTTCAGTCGTGTGTCTGGATACCCGCTCGACCAATAAAATTGTACAAACAGCGCGAGAAATGCAGCGCGTAAAAATAGGTCTTTATCCCTGTGATGTAACGTTGGTTTACAGCAGTAATCGGGAAATACCGGATAAGCTGGTCGCGGACGATAATTTGCATCTTCACTATGTTTCGCCTTCTGCTGATGGTAAATCCTATAATCAGCAGTTGCTTATCGAAGCCTTGGCGCTCACCCCGGATTTTGTGTGCTTATTTGAATCCTCGGGTATGTATTTTGGCGACGATATTGTGGCGCTGGTTTCTAACCTTAATCAAAACCGGGTTGATGCCGTGTGGGGAAGTCGACGCCTGTCGCGGTCCGATATCCGTGAATCGTATCGCTATCGGTATCGTTCGCATTTGCTCAAGGGTGGGATCAGCTATCTGGGCAGTCATCTGTTGAGTTTGGCCCACCTGATCTGCTATGGGCGCTACATATCAGATACCCTATCCGGTCTGAAGCTTGTTAACAGCGTGCACCTGGAAGGTAGCGTAGGCTGGATCGATGATTCCAGTGCCAATCAATATTTGCTAGCTCGATTAATGCGATCTGACGGGAGATTATTTGAAGTCCCCGTGGATTTTTTGCCCATGTCTCCAAATCAGGTCACGCGGACTGGACCGCTGGATGGTTTGCGTGCACTCGGGGTCATATTTGCGGAACGCTTTAGGTCTATTTTTCGCTCGAAGTCATGATTGGCCCGAAAAAATTTGAGTGTGTTGTTTTTGATCTTGATGGTGTTCTAGTCGATTCTTCAAGCCAACATGCGCAGGCTTTTCAGGAGCTATGGGCCAAAGTGGGTATTGACGGTCCCGATTATGCTGATATTGCCGGGTTGAGGTCTATCGACGTCATTAAAAAGTACATTAAAGGCGAGCAGATGGATGCGACCCGTGTCGATGAATGGGTCGAATTTAAGCAGCGGCGCGCGCGCGAGTTACTGGTGGGTGCTGAGATCTTGTTTTCAGATAGTAGGGAAGCCCTGGAACGTATTATCCGAATGACATCCAGCATGGCGATAGCGACGGGAGCATCTACGGTCATGGCACAATATGCAGCACAACAGCTAGCCCCAAGCCGACCGTTCGATGCGATAGTTGCTGCAGAAGATGTCAGCCGATCCAAACCAAACCCGGAGGTTTTTGAAAAAGCGATTAAACGCTGTGGTGCAACACCGGGAAAATCGCTAATTATCGAAGATGGCGCCGCTGGTTTGGCGGCTGCTTTAGGAAGCAGAGCTTTTGTCGCCAGCGTGCGTAGTGGTTTGGAGTTACATAGCGAACGGTTTTTGGGTCGTTTTGAGAGTTTGGATGATTTGTTGAGACATTTAAGTGAGCGCTCCCACTAGTCTGTTAATCATTCCAGCGGCGGGCTTAGGTACCCGACTTGCGTATAATGGGCCAAAGTGCTTATTTGAGGTCGCGGGCAAGGCCATGCTTGGCCATGTAATCGAACGTCATCAAACACTGGTCGATGAGATTGCAGTCGTGGTCAGTCCGCGATACAAATTAGACGTTAGCAACTGGTTGAAAGAACAGGCCTTGGACGGTGTAAAGCTATTCTTGCAGGAAAGTCCGACCGGGATGCTAGATGCGATAATGTGCCCAGCGTTCGCATATAAAGAAAATGGCCTCGGCGCGGTGAGTATCAGTTGGTGCGATCAAATCTGCATTTCGTCCGTAACCGCGCAGGTTTTAGCGGAAAAATTAGCTCAGCATAATTCTGTCAATATGGTGTTTCCAACCGTTGAGTTACGTGATCCGTATATTCACATGCAGCGTGATGCTAATGGTGCGATCACCAAGGTTCTTCATCAACGCGAGGGCGATATTATGCCGGCGGTGGGCGAAAACGATTGTGGTTTGTTTGGGCTCACTGGTACGGCTTACTTCGGCCATCTCAGCGCTTACGCCAATGAAATCGAATTAGGCGCCGGTACTGGTGAGCGAAATTTTTTGCCATTTATTCCGTGGTTGGCGCAACGTGGCGCTAAGGTCGAAACATTTGCGGCGCAGAGTGCGATGGAGGCGGTGGGTGTAAATACACCCCAAGACGCTGCGAAGATTGAGCAATTCTGGAATAATGGAGAGTAGCTGCGTGCCTCCGAAAATATCCGTGCTAATGTCGGTGTACAACGGCGCAAGATATTTACGCCAAGCCCTTGATAGTATTTTACACCAGTCATTTACTGACTTTGAGTGTTTGCTGATTGATGATGGGTCTTCTGATCAGAGTGCCGAGATAGTTGCTGGTTATGCAGACGCCAGAATTCATTATATAAGCGACGGTCAAAATATCGGTCTGACTCGGCGCTTGAACGAAGGAATTGAAATTGCCAGGGGCAAGTATATTGCACGCCATGACGACGACGATATTTCTACTGCACAGCGATTCGCGAGGCAGGTTGAATTTCTGGAGGCAAACCAAGATCATCTCGCATGCGGCAGCCGAGTGGCTATTATCGACCCCGATGGAGATGTTATCGGTAGCAAACATTTTGCTTTGGATCATTCGGAGTTAATGGATCAGAATCTATCCGAAAACCAATTTATTCATGGCAGTTTGATGGTTCGAAAAGAAGCCTTGCTGAAGGTTGGCGGGTATCGACTATTTTTTGTTTATGCTCAAGATTATGACCTCACCTTGCGGCTTCAGGAGCAGGGTAAAGTTGCTAACCTGGCAGGGCCGTTATATGCATTACGTTACTCTAACGAGACAATCTCTGCAGCGCGCGCTGGCGAGCAGATGGCCTACGCGGCGCATGCACGAATGGCTGCTGAAAAACGTCGGATGGGAGAATCTGACCCGATAGAATCGAGTGAAGTTGTCGCGCCAGGTAGTGTAACGCCGCCTGAAAGCGGTAACGCCACAGAGCGTTTACTGTACCTGTATTTGAGAAGCGGCCACCGATTAAAGGCGAGGCAGTGCATCGATCAATTATTGGCTTATAACGAGCGCACCGGGTTGAAGTTTCGTCGATTGCTTACTTACTTGCCGGGGCCATTAATGTCCACATTGGTCAAGCTATATGACGGCGTGCGCGCATGAAAATCGCACTGGTTATTTCTTCACTGGAAGTGGGTGGCGCCGAATCACAGTTTTGCCTGATTGCCGGACAGCTTAAAGACGATGGTCACGAAGTCGAAGTCTGGCCGCTGCGTAAGCGGGGAGATTTTGTGGCTCCAATAGAAGACGCTGGTATTCCGGTGCGCGACCTGGGCAAACGCAGCAAAATGGATTTGTTGAGGCCCAGTATTAACCTTTGGCGATATACAAAAGCGTTATTGCCGGACGCTATATTTTGCAGTTTACCGTCCGCTTGTCTGCACGCTTTGGTGGCGAAATTCACCTACCCAAATGCTGTCTTTTGTTGGCAAATTGTTGCGACCCAATCAACTTTGCCAAATTATGGGTTTTTGGCGGGCCTGGGTTATGTGCTTCAACGTCGACTGGCGGGTTCGTGCGATCATTATATAAGTAACTCGCGCGCGGGTGCCGTGAGTGCCGTGCAGGACGGGTTTAGCCGTGACAAAATGCACGTTTTACAAAATGGCATCGACACCAGCCGTTTTTATCCCGATCCGGATTCTGGTGAACACTGGCTGATGCAAAACAAATTGAATCGAAATCGGCCGACCATCGGTATTGTGGGGCGACTGGACCCTGCCAAAGATCACGACACTTTTTTTAAGGCGGTGAATATTCTAGAGGCACTGTCGCCGGGTATCGCGCAATACATCGTGGTAGGTTGGGGCTCTGGAGCACACGCGGACGCTGTGATAAACCGTATAGAAGAACTGCGAAAGCAAGGTATAGCTGTGGTGCATGTGCCACACCAGGGCGACATGCCGCCGATGTACAATGCCTGCAATATCTTCACTATGTCATCCATCAGTGAAGGGCTTCCGAATGCCTTGCTTGAAGCACTCGCCTGCGGTTCGTTTTGTGTGGTGACCAATGTAGGCGATTGCGCAGAGGTGGTGGCAAAAGACGGCGTAGTCGTAGAGATTCGGGACCACGTGGCGATTGCAAAAGCATGGCGCATGCAACTGGACTCTGACGAATATGACGGGGCGAAGCAGTCGCAACGTGTACACGCCAAGTATGGCCTGAAACCGATGGTGAGTGCATTGAGTAAAATTCTTGCCCAAAAGAAACCTAGCTGGAAATATTTATTGTGATTGACGGCTTAATAAGGGGTTGGATTGCAATTGTTGCACTTTGGGTGTTGCCCTTCCTGCTGCTACGGTACACATCACCCGGAAAATATCGATCTGGCACCGTCTATTGGGCAGCATGCCTGGGCATTTTTGCGCATCATGCTTTTTCCGTCGCCAATTATCTGTTCGGGCCATTTTTCTTCACTTCATTGGACCCACATATGCTGAATAATTTGGCATCGACAATAGCAGATTTTCCTGATGCTATTGCCTGGAGTGTTGGTTCGCAGTTTTATGTGAAGTGGTTAGCTATTTTCTATCATTTGCTTGGCGCTGATACTTTTGTGTGGGATGGGCCTCAAATGTACGTCGGACAGACGCTGACAGTGAGTGTGTTTTTGATTACTACGGTAGTTCTGCTTTGGTTTTTAGAGTGGTTGGATGTTCGAAATTCGCTTACTGTGACGTGTGCAGTATTGGCATGGGCATTATTTCCAGCCGAGCTGATTTATGGTTCGGTCACGGCGCGCGAAGCGTTTATGACCTTGGCGCTTATGCTGGCGGTGGCATCATTTTGGTGGCTGTTTGCAAGCAATCGATTGCGATTTTTTTGGTTTGGCGCGTTTTGCTTATGCGTAATGGGTCTGTTCCACCAGATCATGTTGATTTATGCCCTGGTTGCGACAATGGCTGTCGGGCTGTTATGGCTATTTCAGTCGCAATTGTTGACCGCTAGAACCAAGCTGTTGTGCTTGATAGCAGTTTTCCTGGCGGCGTTGCTGCTGTTCGCAGGGTTGTTGTACTTGCCCGTGGCCCAAAACGAATATTATGTTGATATGCTCAAGGGTTCATGGGTCGACGCGATACGGGTTTACCGGGGGTGGGTGAACAGTGCGGCACCCAACACCCAATACTTGCTAGAGGGTGAGTTTGTTGGATGGTTTAGTGCTGCGGGTGGTTTGTTGCTGTCGTATGCGTTTTATCTGCTAGGCCCTTTCCACGGTGACCTTGGCAGCATTTCAACCTGGGTGTTGTTAGTGCAAGCGCTGGTTCGTTGGTTTGGAATACCCATGATGCTAATTCTCTGCGCGCGCGACAAACGGTGTCTGCTATTGGGTTTAATATATTTCAGCCTGTCGTTTACCTGGAGTGTAGGCACCACCAACCACGGGCAGGCGTTTAGACATCATATGATGACCGATTGGTTGTTAATACTTTCTACAGCTGTGTATTTCGTCCGCTTTAAGCCATTCAATTTTGTGAGGCGCGAGTGAAACGGGTAATGCATGTACTGCCTGGATTGGCAGTGGGAGGGACAGAAATGGTCTTGCTCCGGTTAGTAGGATCAACTTCCGGTATCAAGCATCGAGTGGTCACGCTGACTGTTCATGACGCCCTAAGGCCGGAATTTGAGCAACTGGGTGTGCAGGTCTATACCCTGGGCATGAGCAGAAATCCGTTTAGCTGGATTCGGGTTTTCAAACTTAGAAAAATTATTCGTGAATTTGCCCCAGATATTTTACAGAGCTGGTTATATGCGGCTGATCTTGCGTTGATGTTTTCCGGTGTCGGCCGAAGCACGCGAAAAATTTGGAACATCCGGCAAAGTGAAACGGGTTTGATTCGCGGGCAGTTACACATTTATTTGATGCAGCGATTGGCTGCACTGTTGTCCCGGGTGGTTCCGGATCAAATCGTATATTGTGGTGCTGTGGCCAAATTTTTGCACCAGGGTATCGGGTATGGATCCACCGCAGCGGCGGTAATTCCGAACGGGATTGATGTTGCCAGGTATAAACCAGACGTTCTTGCTCGCAAGAGTGTTCGCGAGGAATTAGGCCTTGGTGAGGGTGTGTTCGTGTTCGGTATGGTGGGGCGTTATGACCCGTTAAAGAATCAGCAATTGTTATTGAACGCGTATGCTCTGCTTGCACCGCAAACGGAACACGTGAGCCTGATAATGGCGGGAACGAATGTGGATGGAGATAACCCTGAGATAACC